>NZ_JASJWL010000024.1:0-68103 GCF_035019225.1 Pseudomonas sp. CCC4.1
AGATGTGTATAAGAGACAGCTCCCACATCAGATATGCTCTCGACCAAAACATATACATTAGTCACAGCATGACCCTATGTATCGCTATCGTCGTTAAGCTAGACTGGGTCCTACATTAATAATCGCCGTTTACAGATTACGAGGTTTGCCATGGCTGACTACAAAGCGCCCCTGCGCGATATGCGCTTCGTCCTCAATGAAGTCTTTGAGGTCGCCAAGCTCTGGGCGCAATTGCCTGCGTTGGCAGAGACCGTAGATGCTGAAACGGTTGAAGCCATTCTCGAAGAAGCGGGTAAGGTCACCGCGAAAAGCATCGCGCCGCTGAGCCGCAGTGGTGATGAGGAAGGCTGCCACTGGGACAATGGTGCAGTGACCACCCCGGCCGGTTTTGTCGATGCCTATCGCACCTACGCCGAAGGCGGTTGGGTGGGTGTGGGCGGCGACCCGCAGTTCGGCGGCATGGGCATGCCCAAGGCTGTGTCGGCCCAGGTCGAAGAGATGATCAACTCCTCCAGCCTGTCGTTCGGCCTGTACCCGATGTTGACCGCCGGCGCCTGTGTGTCGATCAACGCGCACGCCAGCGAAGCATTGAAAACGACCTATTTGCCGAATATGTACTCGGGTGTGTGGGCGGGTTCCATGTGTTTGACCGAGCCCCATGCGGGTACTGATCTGGGGATTATTCGGACAAAAGCCGAGCCTCAGGTGGATGGTTCCTACAAAGTCAGCGGCACCAAGATTTTCATCACCGGTGGTGAGCACGACCTGACCGAAAACATTATCCATCTGGTACTGGCCAAATTGCCGGACGCGCCTGCGGGGCCTAAAGGCATCTCGCTGTTTCTGGTGCCCAAGTTCATGGTCAATGCCGATGGCAGCCTGGGTGAGCGCAACCCGGTGACCTGCGGCTCTATCGAGCACAAGATGGGTATTCAGGCTTCGGCCACCTGTGTGATGAACTTCGATGAAGCTGTCGGCTACCTGGTGGGAGAGCCCAACCGTGGCTTGGCCGCCATGTTCACCATGATGAACTATGAGCGTCTGGGCGTTGGCATCCAGGGCCTGGCTTCGGGTGAGCGTTCGTATCAGAACGCCGTGGAATATGCCCGCGATCGCTTGCAGGGACGCGCTGCAACAGGCGCAGTGGCCAAGGATAAAGTGGCGGACCCGATCATCGTTCACGCCGACGTCCGACGCATGCTGCTGACCATGAAGGCCTCGAACGAAGGCGGTCGGGCCTTCTCTACTTATGTTGCCAACCAGCTGGATATCGCCAAGTTCAGTGAAGACCCGGCAGCGCGTGAGCGCGCCGATGGCCTGGTGGCTTTGCTGACCCCGGTGGCCAAGGCCTTCCTGACTGATCTGGGCCTGGAAACCACCGTGCATGGCCAACAGGTGTTCGGCGGCCACGGCTATATTCGCGAGTGGGGCCAGGAGCAGTTGGTGCGTGATGTGCGCATCACGCAAATCTACGAAGGCACCAACGGTATCCAGGCGCTGGATCTGGTGGGGCGCAAGATCGTTGGCAACCACGGGGCTTACTACCGCCAGTTTGCTGATGAAATCCGTCAGTTCATCGCCACCGCCAACAGCGACCTGAACGAGTTTACCCAGCCACTGGCGGCGGCTTTGGACATACTTGACCAGTTGACAGCCTGGGTACTGGACCGTTCGCAAAACAACCCGAACGAGATCGGCGCAGCCTCCGTTGAGTACCTGCAGGTTTTTGGTTACACAACGTATGCGTACATGTGGGCGTTGATGGCCAGGGCCGCGTTGGGTAAAGAGGCCGATGAAGCCTTCTATGCCAGCAAGCTGGGCACGGCACGCTTCTATTTCGCCCGTTTGCTGCCGCGTATCCACTCGCTGAGCGCGTCGGTCAAGGCGGGTAGCGAGTCGCTTTACCTGCTGGACGAAGCACACTTTTAACCTGTTTAGTGTTTTGTAAGCATTTGCTTACATTACATGCTGACAATCTCCCATATCGGCAGATTGGATCCAGGGGTAATCTACTTTCCATGGACGTAGAGCAGGAAGCTCAAAGCAACAACACGGACACGTAGGATTCTGCCAGGATGGCGGAGTGAAAAGGATGTCAGGGAAACAGTCTGCAAAACCCCGCCTCGGCGGGGTTTTCTTTTTTGTGCGTCAGAATTTTCTCGATTTCCCAGTTCCTGTGGGAGCGGGCTCGCTCGCGATCGCATCACCACGGTCTTCCTGGAGCACCGAGTCGCCTGAATCGCGAGCAAGCCCGCTCCCACAAGGTGGCCAGCTACAGCGCCCCTTCATCGCCCTGCATCACATCTTCAAGCAACGTGCGCAGCAGTCCCAAAGTGGCTTGCTGGCGTTGCACATCGCGACACACCAGCCCCACTTGCAGCGGTACCCGTGGCTCGCTCAGCGGCTTCCACAGCA
This sequence comes from Pseudomonas sp. CCC4.1, assembly GCF_035019225.1. Lineage (NCBI taxonomy): Bacteria > Pseudomonadati > Pseudomonadota > Gammaproteobacteria > Pseudomonadales > Pseudomonadaceae > Pseudomonas > Pseudomonas sp. CCC4.1. The sequence goes on from NZ_JASJWL010000024.1 coordinate 2,416, forward strand.
GCGCCTTGTCGTCGTGTTGATGACGCGAGCGCCCTGGCAAGACAGTGGCCAGCTTGCTATGGGGCAGGCTGTCGAGGATCCCCGCCATGGTGTTGAGCTCGGCCTGCACCTGCGGGCGACGGCCCAGATTGGCAAGCTGGGCTTGCCAGATCTGGCGCACCTGAAACTCTTCCCCCAGCAGCAACATCGGCAGCTCTGCCGCCTGGCTCAAGGACACTTTCTTGAATTCGCGCAACGGATGATCCGCCGGGATCACCAGTTGCAGTTCGTCTTCGTAAAGCATCATGGCGTGCAGCCCAGGCTGGCGTGGCGGCAGGTAACTGATGCCAATGTCGAGTGAACCATTCAGCAGGCGCCGTTCGATCTCTATGCCCGTGAGCTCGTAGATCTGTACCACCAAATGGGGTTGGGCCTGACGTACACGCTCCAGCATCTGCGGCACCAGGCTGGTATGCACAGTTTGCAATACACCGATGGCAATGGTGCGCAGGGCCTGGCCCTGAAAGTTGTGCAGAGCCTCTTTGGCTCGCTGCAATCCGTCGAGCAAGGGCAGCGCGTGGTTGTACAGCGTGTGTGCTGCCAAAGTAGGCAGCAGGCGCTTGCTGCTGCGCTCGAACAGGCTCACATCAAGGTTGTGTTCGAGCTGACGGATCTGCTGGGAGAGGGCTGGCTGCGAGATGCAAAGCCGCTCGGCGGCACGGCCCACATGGCCTTCTTCATAGACCGCGACGAAATAACGCAGTTGCTTGAAATCCATAAGTAATACTTATCGAAAATGCTTAAAAAACGAAATGGCTCAACGGCCTGCCGGCGCCTAGTCTACGCCCATTCCACAAGGCTCATCGAGCCAGAGATGCTGATAGGCAACGGCGTTTTACATAGGCAGGACAATAAACCCGAGCAGAGGTTTACCTTTCCCATGAAGCGTCGGCGGTTGCAAATCGAATCTGTTTATGGTCACAAGGTCCGCGTGCATGAACCTGTTTAACCTGCGTCGCCATTCCCCCAGCCTCGAAGAAATGGCCGCCCACTCTGCGCCATCCAAAGCTGGCAACCACCCGTCCCGAGACTGCCTGATGCCCTGCGTTGAGCGTGAAGCCCAAGTGTTTGTGCGCGGCCAGGGCTCATGGATGTGGGACAGCGACAGCCGTGCATATCTGGATTTTACCCAGGGCAGTGCGGCCAACAGCCTGGGCCACAGCCCGGCGGTGCTGGTCAAGGCAATGACCGAGCAGGCGCAATCATTGCTAAACCCGGGTGCAGGTTTTTTAAACCGCGGGATGTTGAACCTGGCGCAGCGCTTGTGTGAAAGCACCGGTAGTGATCAGGTGCATTTGCTCAACACCGGCGCTGAGGCCAATGAAGGTGCGATCAAGCTGGCACGCAAATGGGGCCAGCTGCATCGCGGTGGCGCCCATCGGATCATCACGGCCAGCCGCAGCTGCCACGGTCGCAGCTTTGGCGCGATGTCGGCTTCGGGCGGCGCTTCTGTGGATAACCGCTTCGAGCCGCAGTTGCCGGGTTTTATCAATGTGCCGTTCAACGATTTGCCGGCGCTGCATGCGGCAGTCGATGCGCAGACCGTGGCCATCATGCTGGAGCCGGTACAAAGCGAAGCCGGGGTGATTCCTGCGACTGAGCACTACCTCAAGGGTGTTGAGCGCTTGTGTCGCGAGCTGGGCATTTTGCTGATCCTGGATGAAGTGCAGACCGGCGTGGGGCGTTGCGGCACCTTGCTGGCAGAACAGAATTACGCCATTCGCGCCGACATCATTACGTTAGGCAAGGGCCTGGGCGGCGGTGTACCAGTGGCCGCATTGCTGGCTCGGGGCAAGGCCTGTTGCCTGGAGCCCGGCGAGCTGGGCGGTACCCATCATGGCAATGCCTTGATGAGCGCAGCGGGGTTGGCGGTGCTGGATACCGTGCTGGACAAGGGCTTTCTGCAGCAGGTTCGCGACGCGGGGCAACACCTGCGCGAGGGTTTGGGCAGGTTGGCAAATAGTTATGCACAGGGCGAATTACGCGGCCAGGGTCTGCTTTGGGGTCTGACCTTGTCGGATAACTCGGCAGACGCTGTGGTCAAGGCGGCGTTGTATGAGGGCTTGCTGATCAGCGCCCCGCAGCCCGACTGCCTGCGTTTTACCCCGGCCCTGTGTGTGAGCAAGGGCAATATCGATGAAATGCTGCTGCGTCTGGCCCGGGCGTTTTCCCGGGTTCGAACGGCGCAATTGCAGTGCCGTCGCGGGGTTGCCGTCTGATTGCAGCCGTTACACAGAATTTAAAGAACCGTCTCGCGGTATAACGCATCGCCCCGTGCCTGATTTCTTCGGTACGGGGCGTTTTTTTTTGTCTGTGGATAAGTTCAGTCTGAACCTTTGGCTTGCGCCTGGAGTCGATTAGAAGCAGGGCCATTTCTGGCCCGCCACTATCAGGGAGCTGCGCATATGGATCTTATTAAAATCATCTTTGCCATTCTGCTTCCACCGCTGGGTGTGTTTATGCAGGTGGGTTTTGCCGGTGCGTTCTGGCTGAATATTCTGCTGACCCTGTGCGGCTATATCCCGGGCATCGTGCATGCGGTGTGGATTATCGCCAAGCGGTAAACAGGCAGCGACTACAGTTATGTATCGGCCTGCATCACCTGGCTATAAAACAACCATTCCTGTTCCAGTGCATGGGCCTGGTTACTGGCCTTGCGAAAGCCGTGGCGCTCGTCCGGGTAGTAATGGGCCTGGGCCGGGATGCCGTTGTATTGCAGGGCCTGGAGCATGTCGCGGGTTTGTTGCGGCACCACTACAGCGTCCAGCTCACCCTGGAAGAAAATAACCGGCACGCTGATCTGGTTGGCGTACAGCAACGGAGTGCGCGCTGCATAGCGTTCAGCGTCGCGCTCCGGATCGCCAATCAGCCAGTCCAGGTAGTCACCTTCAAACTTGTGGGTGGACCGCGTCAGCGCAATCGGGTCGCTGACCCCGTACAGGCTGGCACCCGCCCGGAACACTTTATGGAATGCCAGCGCGCACAAGGTGGTGTAACCCCCCGCGCTGCCGCCACGAATAAACGCACGGCGGGGAGCAATCAGATCTTGTTCGGTGAGATAACTGACCACCGCGCAGGCATCTTCGACATCCACCACGCCCCAATTCAAATGCAAGGCTTGACGATACTCACGGCCATAGCCGGTGCTGCCGCGATAGTTGAGGTCAGCCACGGCAAAGCCGCGCTGGGTCCAGTATTGAATGCGCGGGTCGAGCATCGGGTAACAGGCCGAAGTCGGACCGCCGTGGATAAATACCAGCAGGGGCGGTTTTTTTTCGCCGTTCATAGCCGGGTAGAAAAAACCGTGGGCATGGCCTGTTCCAGAGGGATAACGCAGAGTTCTCGGGCGGCTGATACGTTCGGGGGGCAGCGGTGCAATGCCACCTGCCAGTACCTCGACCTTATGCTCGGCACGGCAGATACGGATCACGGCTGAAGGGCGTATCGGCGATGCTGCGATGCAGTAGATAAATGCCTCATCCAATGCCAGGCTGCGAAAATGGCTGTAGTCACCGGTGAAGTCTTCGAGGTTGCCGTCAGCTGTGCGGATGCCCAGTCGCCCGAAGCCGTCCTCGGTCCAACTGGCCAGGTAGGCCTGCTCTCCCAGTGGCACAAAGGTGCTGGTGCCCAGTTGCCAAGGGGCCGGGGCGTGATCGGCGCGCGCGCTGGGCGCGGGTACCAGGCCTTCGCCAGACTCGGCCCAGGGCTGCCAGAAACCTGCGCGGTCGGTCAGGCAATGGAGCCGGTTATGTTCGTCGAAACGCGGCTGTTGCAGCGATTCCTCATCAAGATCACCGGCCAGGCACTGCGCGGTGTTCCAGCGCCCGGCGGTTTGGCCTTCGGCCAGCATCAGACGGGTAGAGGTCCACGGCTGGTGTGGACGGCTCCATTCAACCCAGGCCAGGCGCTGGCCGTCAGGGCTCAGCGCCGGTGCGCCGTAGAAGTCGGCACCTTCAGCCAGGATCTGACGTTCAAGGGTGCCCAGGTCGATGCTGACCAGTCGGTGTTGGTCGCCGGTTTCTTCGACTGCCAGCACCTGCCCGCCGGCAAACTGCACGCCGCCGTAGCGGCATTCACCCTGGGTCAGTGCCTGCGGGGCGCTACCTTCCAGAGGTTGCAGATACAGCTGCTGATCGGTTTCGTTGACGAAAACCACGGCGTTATCGCTCAGGCAAAACCCGCCACCGCCGTACTCATAGACCCGGCTGCGTGCGCTGAAACCAGCGGGCGTCAGGCAGTGGGCCTGGCCATCGCGCCAGTGCCAGATGCGCGAGGCCGCATCCTGTGGACGATATTCGTTCCAGAACAGGCCTTGCGGGCCGACTCGCAATTCTGCGAAATCAACCCCGGCGGCTACGGCGAGTGCGGCGCTGAAGGGCTCAGCTTTTGGCGATAAGACGTGAGTTTCGTTCATTTCGGAAGGCCAATTGTTCGATGGTCTGGGTGGCGTGCTCGGCTTCTTCGCGCGCCTTGAGAATCAGGTTGTGTTGGGGCGATTTGCTGCACACCGGGTCCGCATTGCTGGCGTCCCCGGTGAGCATAAAGGCCTGGCAACGGCAGCCGCCGAAGTCCTTTTCTTTCTCGTCGCACGAGCGGCAGGGCTCGGGCATCCAGTCATAACCGCGAAAACGGTTGAAGCCAAACGAGTCGTACCAGATGTGCTGCATGCTGTGGTCACGCACATTGGGGAACTCGACCGGCATTTGTCGGGCACCATGACACGGCAGGGCCGTGCCGTCAGGTGTAACGGTCAAAAAGATGCTGCCCCAGCCGTTCATGCAGGCTTTTGGGCGTTCTTCGTAATAGTCCGGCGTCACGAAGATCAGCTTGCAGGGGTGACCCTCTGCTTCCAGTTTGGCCCGGTATTCGTTGGTGATGCGCTCAGCCCGTACCAGTTGCTCCTTGGTCGGCAGCAGGCCGACACGGTTGAGCTGGGCCCAGCCGTAGAACTGACAGGTGGCCAGCTCAACAAAGTCGGCTTCAAGGGCGATGCACAGCTCGATGATGCGGTCGATTTTGTCGATGTTGTGCCGATGGGTGACGAAGTTCAGCACCATCGGATAGCCGTGGGCCTTGACTGCCCTGGCCATTTCGAGCTTTTGCGCGAAGGCCTTTTTCGAGCCGGCCAGCAGGTTGTTGACCTGCTCGTCGCTGGCCTGGAAGCTGATCTGGATATGGTCCAGCCCGGCTTTTTTGAAGTCGCTGATCTTTTGCTCGGTCAGGCCGATGCCCGAGGTGATCAAGTTGGTATAGAAACCCAGCTTGCGCGCTTCGCCAATCAACTCGGCCAGATCCTGGCGCACCAGTGGCTCGCCACCGGAGAACCCCAGTTGCGCTGCACCCATCTCCCGCGCCTCGCGAAACACCTTGATCCACTGTTCGGTGCTCAGTTCTTTGCCCTGCTGGGCGAAGTCCAGCGGGTTGGAGCAATACGGACATTGTAACGGGCAGCGGTAGGTCAATTCGGCCAGCAGCCACAGCGGCAGGCCGACTTCAGGCTTGGGCGGGATACGGCTGTCAGGCAAGTTCGATCCAGTGCTCTGCACGAGCGACCTCCATAAATTGCTCGATATCTGCGCCGAGCTCGGGTACGCCGGGGAACTGTTTGTCCAGTTCGCCAATAATGGCCGCGACGTCGCGCTGGCCGTCGATCAGGCCGCCGATCAGGGCCGCGCTGTCATTGAGCTTGATCATGCCTTCGGGGTACAGCAACACATGGCCTTTTTGCGCGGGCTCGTACTGGTAACGATAGCCGGTGCGCCAGGTCGGGATTTTGCTGCGATCGAAGCTCATAGGGTGATTCCTTTGTGCCAGACACGTTGGCTGGTCACGCTGTGATAGGGCGGGCGGTCCAGCTCGTAGGCCATGGTCATGGCATCGAGCATGCTCCACAGGATATCGAGTTTGAACTGCAGGATTTCCAGCATGCGCTGCTGGCCTTCATAAGTAGTGTAGTGCTGCAGGGTGATTGCCAGCCCGTGCTCCACGTCGCGTCGGGCCTGGCCCAACCGGGTGCGGAAGTATTCGTAGCCGGCGGGGTCGATCCACGGGTAATGCTGGGGCCAGCTGTCCAGGCGCGACTGATGGATTTGCGGCGCAAACATTTCGGTCAGCGAGCTGCTGGCGGCTTCTTCCCATGTAGCGCGGCGGGCGAAGTTGACGTAGGCATCCACGGCAAAACGAACGCCGGGCAGGACCAGCTCTTGAGAGCGCAGTTGATCCGGGTCCAGGCCAACCGCTTGACCGAGGCGCAGCCAGGCTTCGATGCCGCCGTCTTCACCGGGCGCGCCGTCGTGGTCGATCATGCGTTGAATCCACTCGCGGCGCACTTCACGGTCAGGGCAGTTGGCCAGGATCGCGGCATCCTTAAGCGGGATATTAACTTGGTAGTAGTAACGGTTGGCGACCCAGCCCTGGATCTGCTCGCGAGTCGCGCGGCCTTCGTACATTGCCACCTGATAGGGGTGGTAGATGTGGTAATACGCGCCTTTGGCCCGCAGGGCGGCCTCGAATTCGGCGGTAGAGAGTGGGGCTTGGGTCATCTGGTGCCTCCAAAAAAATGTGATGCCTTTGTAGCAGCTGCCGAAGGCTGCGTTCGGCAGCTGCTACAGATTCAGCTTTTACAATTCGATGCTCATGCCATCAAAGGCCACTTCAACCCCCCGGCGTACCAGTTCGGCACGCTCGGCGGAGTCTTCGTCGAGAATCGGGTTGGTGTTGTTGATGTGGATAAGCACTTTGCGCTGCTCGGGCAGTTGCTCAAGCACTTCGAGCATGCCACCGGGGCCGTTTTGCGCCAGATGGCCCATTTCCCGGCCGGTACGGGTGCCTACGCCGCGGCGCTGCATTTCGTCGTCGTCCCACATGGTGCCATCCACCAGCAGGCAGTCACTGCCCGCCATGATTTCCAGCAACGGCGCGTCAACCTTGCCCAGGCCTGGGGCATAGAACAATTTACCGCCCGTGCGCAGGTCTTCAACGATCAGGCCGATATTGTCGCCCGGGTGCGGGTCGAAGCGATGCGGCGAATACGGCGGCGCGGCACTGCGCAGGGGCAGCGGGCTGAAACGCAGGTTGGGGCAGGCCGGGATGGTGAACGAACCTTCCAGCTCGATGCGGTTCCAGTTCAGGCCACCATTCCAGTGCTTGAGCATGGTGAACAGCGGGAAACCGGTGCTCAGGTCTTCGTGGACCATGTCAGTGCACCAGACTTCGTGGGGGCAGCCTTCGCGCAGGCTCAGCAGGCCGGTGGTGTGGTCGATCTGGCTGTCCATCAGAATAATGGCGCTGATCCCGGTATCACGCAGGGCACGGCCCGGTTGCATCGGGGCGAAGTCCTGGAGTTGCGCGCGAATGTCGGGCGAGGTGTTGCACAGCACCCAGTTCACGCCGTCGTCGGAGATCGCAATCGACGATTGGGTACGTGCCTTGGCGTTTAACGAACCATCACGAAAACCCGCGCAGTTGACGCAGTTGCAGTTCCACTGCGGGAAACCACCGCCAGCGGCGGAACCTAGAATCTGGACAAACATGGCGTGTTCTCTTGCAAATCTGGAAATAAAAACGCCCCGGCGAACCGAGGCGTTGGGTTGCTCTGCTCAGTGAAGAAGCAGATCAACGGCTAGCGAAGTACATGGTGACTTCAAAGCCAATACGCAGGTCGGTGTAAGCAGGTTTAGTCCAAGCCATAACATGACTCCTTCAGCGGGTGGGTGAGTAGTGTCTCTTGATTAGTCCAGCTCCCGAAGGAGATGTTCAAAAGCTTAGGTGGCTATGTTACTAAATTTGACGCTTTTTGAACGCCCAATGTCGAAGAAAGCCCTTTGCAGGGTTGGTAATTATCAGCTTCTTCCGGGATAAAACGTTTCAGTTACAGGACCGGTAGCCACACATAACCAGCGGCTGTCAGGTTGTGTGGTTTGCTGTGCAGCCTTGAGTGTAGTGTCTTGATCCAGCGCCATAAGCGCAGTGTAGAGGGCTGTCAGGTAATCCGACGGGTGGCCTGCAAGCTTGCTTTGCCATAGCAATTCGCTGGCCTGGGACACGCCCAGGGCCTCGCTTGAGAATTGCTGTGCCAGGGCGGCGCGGGCCTGGGTGAAAGATGTTTCATCCAGTGCCGAGACCAGATTTGGCAAATCTACGAGGAAGTTACGGATGTGCTCAAAGATTTGTGCCGTGCTCGCGTGGGGCGATTGCACACCAAACAGCAGGCCGGTTTGGCCATTGATTTGGCGCAAGCCACTGAACACCGCGTATCCCAATTGCAGTTCAACCCGCAGGCGTTGATAGAAAGGGGTTTGCGCCACTTGGGCAAGCAGACGCCAGGCAGCTTCGCCCGCCACTGTGGCCTCGGCGGCCGGGCAAAACAGCAGCAGTGCGTGTTCGCTGGAATCACAGGGTACTGTGTGCCAATGGCGCTCGACAGGATGCCCGGACTGAAGCGTCAGTTGCGCATCCGGGGTACCAGGCACCTTGTTCAGCACGGGGCCAATCAAGGCCTGTGTGGCAGATGGCAGGCCGACTGTCAGCCCGTCCCAGCGTGTTTCTGACCAATTGTGGGCCCCGTCACTTTCGCCAGCGGGCGGGCACAGTTCGGGCAGGCGCTTGAGCAGTTGGCGAATGGGCATCAACGTCGCCTCAGGGGGCGTGCCGGCTGATTGCCCGGTGCACGGGCTGGCGAGCGTACGCAGGGCGCTTTCCAGAATGGCGGGCATCGGCTCGTGGTAACCGTACATCTTCAGCAGCCAGTCATTGCCCAAAGCGTTGAGCGAAAGTTCGACACCAGCGTCACGAGCATCCTGGATCAACGGGCGCAGGCTGTTCTGCAGCGCAGGCATCGGGTTGTCGGCAGGTGTAGCGGGCAAACGCCAGCGCAGGTAAATCGCTGCTTCGCCGCTGAGGTTGGGTATTGCCGTGCTGAAACTCATGGCAGACACGTCGCGGCGACTGCGCAAACGATCCTGGGCAAAGGTGCGCAAACCACGGTGAGCGCTGGTTTGCCCGCGAATCAGGCCGGCACTCACCGGCTCCTTCGCTGCTTGCAGAAATGGATTGGGCGCTGGCAGTTGCCAGGCATGGTGCGATAACTGCATTGCCCCTGGCTGCAGCTGCCCCAGCACGACCTTGAGGGTTGTTACGCCTTGATCCGATAAGCCGGGCACATGTTGCTTGCAGTCACTTCGAGCAAGCTCCAGTGCGCCACTGATGTCTTGCTGGCGTTGTTGCAGCAGACAGAACTCTTCACGTAACGCAGGCCAGTCCTGTTGTGCGCGGAAGAACCCCAGCCAGTCATGGAAGGTGTCGCTGATTAGCGTGGCATGTTGGGCAATGGCGTTGGTTGCAGTGAACTCAATCTGTAGCAGTGCCTGGTCTTTGAAGCAGTAGAGCGACGTGGCCTTAAGGGTGTCGATCAGTTGCTGCTGGCGTAACTGTGCGAACAGACCGCCGGCTTTGTCGGCATTGATCCAGTTGCACAGGAACTCCAGCGCCTTGTCAGACTCCGGCGGCAGCTGTTCCAGGGCAAACATCAGGCTCAGGCGCGAGCCGTCAATGTGTTGATAATGTCGCTGCTGACCGGTCATCAAGGCGGGTGCATCGGCCTGTTGCACGGCTTTGCCGGGGCGCAACACAGCGCTGCAGCGCTCGGCCAGGGTGCTCAGTTCACGGATTGCCGACGGGCCGCTCAGGCTCAAGGTCATTTGTCCGGCCTGATAAAAGGTCTGGTAGAAACCTTTCAGGGCTTGCTGAAAACCCGCGCGAGGTACTGGCAGGCTATAACGGTTACCGGCATGGAATGCGCGCAGTGGATGGGCCGGGTTCAATGGCTGGAACAGTTTGATCTCACGCTGTGCCGAAGGCTCACGGGCCCAGGCAATAAACTCGGCATGTAGCACTTCACGTTCGCGCAGTTGGTCAGGCAGAGTCATGCGCGGATGGGCGAGCATGTCGCACAAGCGTTCAAGACCCCCTTCGAAAGCACCCATGGGCAGTTCGAAAAAAAAGTCGGTATGTCGCTCGCAGGTTCTGGCATTGACCTGACCGCCGTGGCGCTGTACCCAGGCCATCAGGTTGTCTGCCGCCGGGAAGCGTGCGGTGCCCAGAAACAGCAAGTGTTCAAGGAAGTGCGCCAGGCCCGGCCAGGCCGCAGGCACATCATGGCTGCCTGCGGCGACCCTTAAAACGGCCGCGCAGCGCTTGAGGCGCGGCTCGTGGCGCAAGCAGAGGGTCAGGCCGTTTTCAAGGGTCAGACGTTGGGTGTGAGGGTGGTTCAGCGCAGGCATGGGCACTTCCGGAACAGAGAAGCGCTCATGCTAGCGGATTTAGCCCTTGCTCAGCTCGCCATATAGCTCGGGCCGACGGTCTGCGAGGTAAAAGTTGCCGGTTTTTGCATCAGTCAGCTGTTGGCGTTGCAACGTTGCCACCAGCAGGGTCTCATCCTGTTCGGCCAGGGCAATCTGCTTGCCGTTGGGTGCGGCGATGCTGCTTTGGCCGCAGTAATGGATCTCGCCTTCATGGCCACAGTAGTTGGCGTAGGCTACATAGCAGTGGTTTTCGAAAGCGCGGCAACGCACGGTGACATCGGCGATGAACTCGAAGGGCACCATATTCGCGGTGGGTACCACAATCACTTCAGCTCCGGCCAGGGCCAGCCTGCGGGTGTTTTCCGGAAACTCGAGGTCGTAGCAGATCAGCAGGCCGAGCTTCCAGCCGTTGAGTTCAATGACCGGGAATGAGTCGGGGCCCTGGCTGAACATCGAGTGATCGAGTTCGCCGAACAGGTGAGTCTTGCGGTAGTTGCACAGACTTTTGCCGTGTGCGTCGATCAACTGTGCACTGTTGTAGATATGTCCGTCTGCACCGCGCTCGGGGTAGCCGTACACAATGGCCATGCCCGTGGCTTTGGCCAGTTTGGCAATTTGCTGTGCGGCGTCGCCGTCGTGGGCTTGTGCGAGTTCGGCTACGGCTTGCGCGCCGATGTTGTAGCCGGTGAGGAACATTTCGGGCAACACCAGCAGGTCAATGTTATCGGCTTGCTGGGCTGTTTCACGCAAACGCTGCAGATTGCCCGCAACATCCAAGGGCAGAGGCGGGCATTGGTAAAGGGCAATGCGCATGGGGTTCTCCTGGTGTTGACTGTTGGTGTGGGAGCGGGCTTGCTCGCGATGGCATCCACCCGATATGCCTGATGCACCGCGTTGCCTGAATCGCGAGCAAGCCCGCTCCCACTGGAATCAATTCACCCTGCGGAGTCAATCCGGCAGCGCAATCGGGCCAATTTCGTGGAACACATCTCCCGGCCCCGGGTTGGCCGCATGGGTGCTGCCGCCAAAGTGATGCATGATGCCCCAGACCGCGTTCAATGAAGTCTGCACCGCACCCTCAACCCAGGCCGGGGTCCACGACACGTCATCGCCGGCAATAAAGATCCCGCGTTGTTCTGCGGGCATGTCCTTTTGCATGAAGTGCGCATACATCCGCTGGTTGTAGCGGTAATGCCCCGGCAGTGCACCCTTGAAGGCGCCCAGGAAATGCGGGTCTGCCTCCCATGAAATGGTGATCGGGTCGCCGATGATGCGGCTGGCGATATCCACCTTCGGATAAATCTTTTTCAGCGAGTCGAGGGCCAGCTTCACGCGCTTTTCCACTGGGTGCGGGAGCATTTTCAGCGCATCGCTCATCCACGAGTACGACAGGCATATCACCCCCGGCTTGTCGTCGCCGTTGTCGAACAGGTAGGTGCCACGGGTCAGGCGGTCGGTGAGGGTCATGCTCATCAGGTCGCGGCCGGTTTCCGGGTCTTTGTCCTTCCAGAACGGGCGGTCGACCATGACAAAGGTTTTCGATGATTGCATGTAGCGCGTACGGTCAAGGGCCATCCACAGCTTCTGTGAGAACAGCGACTCTTCGCATTCGATCTGGGTGGTCAGTAGCCAGCTTTGACATGTGACCAGCACGGCTTCGTAGGGGCGTGTGACTCCGAGAATGTCAGTGACGGAAAACATCCCATCTTGTGTGCGAGAGATCGCCTTGACCCCGGTGCGAGGTGCGCCGTTGTGCAGCGAACTCAGGCTGGTGCCTGTAGGCCAATGGGCACAGCATTCGGGGGCGTGGCGCCAGATTCCCAGTGGCACTTGTTCGACACCGCCAACGACCAGATGCTGATGGTCGTCGCAGTTGGTCATCACCACCCGGAAGATTTCCAGCATCGAGTTGGGGAAGTCCGAATCCCATCCGCCAGTACCGAAACCCACCTGGCCAAACACTTCGCGGTGCTGGAATGACAGTTTGGCAAAGGCCTTGGAGGTCGCGACGAAGTCGTAGAACGTGCGGTCGTCCCACAGAGGAACCAGCGTGTTCCACAGTTCTTTGAGGCGAGGGACGTCGCGGTCACGGATGGCTTGCTGAATATCGCCAAAGCGCGAACCTTCCTCCAGCGCATCGGCCCAGGCGTCGGCCACTTCCTGAAACAGGGCAGGCAGATCCGCCAGTTTTTGTGCGTAGAAGGTTTGCCCTTCGAGGTCGATAACCGTACTGCCGGAAGCTGGGGTCAGCGGGTTGGGGAAGGGTTTGGTCTCCAGCCCCAGCTTGTCGACATAGTGGTAAAACGCTGTTGACGACACTGGAAAGCGCATGCCGCCGAGCTCGGCAATCACCCCTTCACTGCCCTCAAAGGCTTGCGAGCGCAGGCGCCCACCCATTTTCGAGGCTTCATATACCACGGGTTTGAGGCCCAGCTTCATCAACTCGTAGGCCGCCACCATCCCGGCCATGCCAGCACCGACAATCGCTACCTCAGCGCCAAGTTTATGTGTGGGAATACTGCCCAGGCCAGCGGGGTGTTCGATCCAGTCATCGAAGGCAAACGGGAAGTCCGGGCCGAAGATGGTGACGGGTTTTTTACCGTCGACAGGGTGACGATTATTCTTGTTCATGGCTGACCTTGCTGGCGACCCAAGCTTTACCTTGAGTATAGAAAAAGACAGGCACCATGATAGGCAGCGCAGAACACGTAAATAAGACGCAAACTGTCGTCGTTATGACTTTTATTTGGTCAATATGACGAAGCGGCTAGTCGATGTGACTTATCCGCGATCAACTTTGCTGCTGAGGATGATTGAGGTGGTGGTTTTCTCGACGCCTTCGACACTGCCGATCTGATCGAGCAACTGGTCCAGCTGCTCGGGTGAATCGCTGCGCAGCCAAGCCACGTAATCGAATTCGCCACTGACTGCGCACAGTTGCTGCACCTGGACCATCGCACTCAAGCGTCGCACCACGTCCTTGCCGGAGCGTGGCTGCACGGTAATCCCGACATAGGCCTGCAGGCCGCCATCAATCAGGCGCTGGCCCAAGCGAACCCCGTAGCCGGTAATCACCCCGGTTTTCTCCAGCCGCGCCAGGCGTGATGTCACGGTGGTGCGGGCAATCCCCAATTGGCGTGCCAGCATTGCCACGCTTTCCCGGGCATTGAGCTGCAAGGCCGCGATCAATTGACGGTCGATTTCATCCAGTGCAGGGGGGCGGGTGTCAGGCAAGGGTGGCTCCAGGGGCTGCGTGATTGTTGGTCTTAGTCGAGTTTGCTACTCAGTGTCTGGTCACCTTGGAGGCTGACGCCGTACTGAATTTGGTAGCGTGTGCTGCGCCCACTGCCAGGCAGGCGAGTGATGCAGCCTTTCGCAAGCAGGTCACCCAGGTGGCGGGTCGCGGTAGCCTTGGAGACTTTGGTCACGGCTTGGTATTGAGCGGCGTTTATACCGTTCTCGAAGCCGCGTTCGCCACCGTCGAGCAGGTGGTTCAGCACCTTGAGCTGTTCGGCTAGCAGGGCCTGGTCGCGGTGTAGTTGCCAGAAACGGGCCTTGCTCAATACTCGTTCAATCCGGGCAAGGGCTTGCTCCAGGCTTTTAAGCAGCGTGGCTAGAAACCACTGCAACCAAGGAGTGATATCCAGTGTGCCTTTCTGGCTGGACTCCAGAATTCGGTAATAACCGGTGCGGTCATCAAGAATGCTGGCTGACATGGCATAGAAGCGGATGGATTGCTGCTCACTCTGGGCCAATGCCAAATCGGTGAGCGTGCGAGTGAGGCGGCCGTTGCCGTCATCGAACGGATGCAAGGTAACGAACCAAAAGTGGGCAATGCCAGCACGTAGTAAAGGATCAAGGCTGACATCGATTCTGCTGCTCTCGAACCAAGTGAGGAAGTCGCCCAGTTGCTCTTCCAGCCCGGCACGTGGTGGTGCTTCAAAATGCACGGTGGGGTGGTGGAGGGGCCCGGATACTACCTGCATGGGTTCTTCGCCGCGCAGCGTGCCAGTGTGCAGTGGGCGGGCCAACAGCTTGTCCTCGCCGGGGAACAGCCAGCAGTGCCACTTATAGAGGCGTTCAAGATCCAGCAAGCGTTGATACGCACTTGTGGCATCGAACAACAATTGTGCCAAGCCTTCGGAGCGTGCAGTTGTGCGACCTGTTCCGGTCAGCCCCATGCGGCGAGCCAGGGATGAACGTACAGAGCCTGCATTCAGCTGTTCGCCCTCAATGGCTGATGAGGTAACGATGTTTTGCAGCATGGTGTCCAGGCTGTTGAGCGCTTCATTATCACTTCCGACAGCGCCAATCATCCCCAGCAAACGGCCCTGAGCCTGGGTACAGGCACGCAATAGCGGGTTAAGCATCTCAGCTTGCCAGCTAAAGTTTGGCCAGCCGGGCTGTTGCCAGATCCAGGGGGAATCGTTCATGGGCTTTACTCGTCTATGAGCCGATAATGCCGGCTAATCGGCTCACTGTCTAACCTGGGATGCAGGGTAAGCCGACGAAAGGACTATAGAGCTGGCCTGTGGACGTTTTGTGGACGCAAACCGGTTTTCTGGGCGTTTTGAAAAGCAAAATCCCAAACCCCGGAAACACAAAAGCCGCGCAGTGCGCGGCTTTGAGTTTGGTGGGCCCAGTAGGACTCGAACCTACGACCAAGGGATTATGAGTCCCCTGCTCTAACCAACTGAGCTATAGGCCCTCAGTAGGTCGCGGATTATAACGATGGTTTCTAAGTAGTGCTATCCGAAAGATCTGAAATTGCCAGGTGAAGGAAAGTTGCTGCAAATTTTTCGGGAAGTAACGGCGGGCTGACGATCTCGCCCTGGATCAGTTCGCAACCTGCCTGCGCCAGGAAAATCTGTTGTTCCCGGTTTTGAACACCGTCGGCAATGATGGTGAAGTGCATGCTGTGCCCCAGCGCGATGATGGCATGCACGATGGCAGCATCATGGGGGTCGTCGGGCAAGCCATGTACAAATGACGGGTCGATTTTCAACGTGTCCAACGGCAAGCGCTTCAGGTAACTGAGGGACGAGTTGCCAGTACCAAAATTGTCGATGGACAGTTTTACTCCCAGTTGTTTGAGCCGATGCAGGGCATCAAATGCCGCTTCGGTCTGGCCGGTGAGAAAAGTTTCGGTGATTTTCAGTTTCAGGCTCTCGGGTTTGAGCTTGCAGGTTTCGAGCAGTTGCTGGATGTGCGCCATCAGCCCCGGCTGGTGTAATTGGGCGCTGGCAAGGTTGACCGAGATGGGTCCAAAGGGCTTGTACAGTTGATTCCATGAGCACAGTTGCTGGCACGCACGCTCGAGCATCCAGTCACCAATTTGAATGATCATGCCGTTTTCTTCTGCCAGATGAATCAAGCGCTCATGTGAGATTCCTCCGAGTAGAGGGTGGTTCCAATGCAACAGTGCTTCGGCTCCAGCCAGCGTATGGTCGCGCAGACGGACTTTGGGCTGATACAGCAGTGAGACCTGGCCTCGCTCCAGGGCGCGGCGCAGTTCCTGGCCCAGAAGGATGCGGGCGCTGGTCTGGGAGTTAAGGTCGTGGCTGTAACGTTCGACGCGATTGCGCCCTTTGAGTTTGGAGTGGTACATCGCGATATCGGCATTTTTGATCAGTGTGGCCACGTCGTCGCCATCATCCGGGTAGATGCTGATACCGACGCTGGCGCTGATAAACAGTTCGCTTTCGTCGGTCAGAAAGGGTTCGTTGAAGCTGTTCAGCAGCTTTTCGGCAATCTTCTGTGCATCTTCCGGGTGTTTGAGCCCAGGCAGCAGGACGATAAATTCATCGCCGCCAAGACGGGCAACCGTGTCGATGTCGCGCAATTGTTCGGTGAGGCGGGCTGCGATGCCCCTCAGCAACTGATCGCCCACAGGGTGCCCGAGGCTGTCATTGATGTTCTTGAAGCGATCAAGGTCCAGAAACAGCACCGCGCTATGTTGATCATTGCGCCGCTGATCGGAGAGTACCTGGCGCACCCGGCTTTCAAACAGCAAACGGTTGGGAAGGTTGGTCAGCGGGTCGTGGTGGGCCTGGTGATCAAGGCGTTCCTGGGCCAGTTTGAGGGTGGAAATATCAGAAAATACGGCGACGAAATGTGTCACCACATCATTGTTGTTGCGCACGGCGCTGATGGTCATCCAGCTGGGGTAGATTTCACCGTTTTTGCGTCTGTTGAAGATTTCGCCCTGCCAGTTGTCAGCGGTCGATAGCTGGTACCACATGGTTGCAAAGAACAGTTTGTCGTGTCGGCCAGACCCCAGCATGCGCGGCGTCTGGCCCAGGACTTCACTTTCGGAGTAACCGGTGATTTCGCCGAAGGCCCGGTTGACCGCGGTAATTTTTTGCTCGGGATCGGTAAAGATGATGCCTTCGGCCGTGCTCTCGAACACGGTGGCTGTTTGCAGAAGTTTTTCCTGCATCTGATGCCGTTCGGTAATGTCGTGGACGATGGTCAAAATGCAGTCGTCGGCGCCGATCAGCAACGGGTAGCTGGAGATTTCACAGAGGCGAACTTGCCCGTCCTTGTGTCGGATATGGCAGGTGAAGTCGCGCACAAAGCCGTTTTTTTCCAGGACCGCAAGCAATTCACGGCGCTCATGGGGGTCGACCCACAATTGCAGTTCCAGGGTTGAGTGGTACAAGGCACTGGCACTGTCATAGCCGATGACCCGGCTGAAACCTTCGTTTATCTCGAGTATCAGGCCATCGCTTTGACGGCTCAGCAAAAGGCCGTCCAGCGATGCATGAAAAGCTTTGGCAAACTTTTCTTCGGAAAGAAGCAAGGCTTCTTCAGTCTGCTTGGTTTCGCTGATATTGATCAGCAAGCCGCGAACCACGGCTTGCTGATTGTGGGTCGTGATACTGGCAATGTCCCGTAGCCAGAGGATGTTGCCCTCTGCGGTGATCACACGATAGTCCAAACTGTGATCGTGGCCTGCGCTGATCTCTTTTTTACGCCAGGCCTGGATTCTGGGCAGGTCATCGGGGTGAACGACCCGTTTCCAGAACCCCGGGCTTAGCCAGTCAGAGACTGGGTAGCCGAGCAAGGCTTCGGCCTGGGGGGAGACATAGGTATAGGTGTCGTTGTCCAGCTGTGCTTCCCAGGCAATAGCCGAAAGGCTTTCAATCAACCCCTTGTAGTGGTCCTCGCTGCTGCGCAGTTCCTGTTCGAGGGTTGTTCGCCGGGAAATCTCGGAGCTCAGGCGTCGGTTGATGCGGATGACTATGAACAAAATGATGATCAGCAGCAGTATGCCAGGCAGAACATAGAGCAGCAGGGTGCGCCACAGGGGTCGGTAATCGTTGATATCGCCTACCCAGTGTTGCTGAATGCGCTGGGTTTCACTCGGGCTTATATTGGCCAGCACCTTGTCCAGCAGTCCTAGCAGAACGGTCTGGTTTTTAGGAACGGCCATGGCCAGTTGAAAGCGATACGGGGTTTCCCCGCTGACGTACAGGCCATCGAGCTTGAGCTGGCGCAAGCTCCATACGCTGGAAGCCAGATCACCCACCATGGCATCTACCTGGTCCGTGGCCAGAGCCTGCAACGCCGAGCTGACGTTGGGCAGGGCGACGATGTTGAGATCAGGGTGTTGAGCGCGCAGCAATTCGTGGGGGGCGTAGTTTTCAATTACACCCACTCTGAGGCCGTAGAGTTCCTGGATATTTTTAGGCGCCGCGCCGCCCTTGTGGGCGAGGATGACAATGGGGAAGTCCAGATAGGGCCGGGTAAATGCCAGGCGTTTTTGGCGCTCGGGGGTCGACATGACGCCGGGTAACCAGTCGAGTTTGCCTTCCTTGGTTTGCTCCAGGACTTCGCTCCAGCTTGACGCAGCGACTTGCTTGACGCTTACGCCCAACTGGTTGGTGATCAGGTTTACATAGTCGGCAGCGAGGCCTGTATAGGTGCCCTGTGCGTTGAGGAACTCAAAAGGCGGCCATGTGGTATCGATGCCGAGGAGCAGTTCGGGGTGCTCCTTGAGCCATTGCTGTTCTTCATCGGTGAACGTCAGGGCTTGGGCGCCAGAGGTCCAAACGAGAAGTGACAGAAGCAGGGTAGCCAGCAAGCGTGACATACGCATCCCTTCAATACACCTGGATGCATCCAGTGTAGTCGGGCTGTGGCGGAGGGGAGGGAGCAGGAGGTTTTTAGCTGTAAAGCAAAACCCCCGGCAGGGCCGGGGGTTTTGTTGTCACTCGTCGAGGAAGGAGCGCAAATGCTCGCTTCTCGTCGGGTGGCGCAGCTTGCGCAGCGCCTTGGCTTCGATCTGACGAATCCGCTCACGGGTAACGTCGAACTGTTTACCAACCTCCTCAAGGGTGTGGTCGGTATTCATGTCGATACCGAAACGCATGCGCAGTACCTTGGCTTCACGGGCTGTGAGGCCGCCGAGTACGTCGCGTGTCGCTTCTTTAAGGCTCTCAACGGTAGCAACATCGATTGGCGACTGCATGGTCGAGTCTTCGATGAAGTCACCCAGATGGGAGTCTTCGTCATCACCGATCGGGGTTTCCATGGAGATCGGCTCTTTAGCGATCTTCAATACCTTGCGGATTTTATCCTCAGGCATTTCCATGCGTTCGCCCAGCTCTTCCGGGGTCGGTTCACGGCCCATTTCCTGCAACATCTGACGGGAAATACGGTTGAGCTTGTTGATCGTCTCGATCATGTGCACCGGAATACGGATGGTGCGGGCCTGGTCGGCGATCGAGCGAGTGATCGCCTGACGGATCCACCAGGTGGCATAAGTCGAGAATTTGTAGCCGCGGCGGTATTCAAACTTGTCTACCGCTTTCATCAAGCCGATGTTGCCTTCCTGGATCAGATCGAGGAACTGCAGGCCACGGTTGGTGTACTTCTTGGCGATGGAGATCACCAGACGCAAGTTGGCTTCAACCATTTCTTTCTTCGCGCGGCGGGCCTTGGCCTCGCCGATCGACATGCGACGGTTGATGTCCTTGATCTCGGCAATCTTCAAGCCGGTTTCTGCTTCCAGAGCAGAGAGCTTTTGCTGGCAACGGATGATGTCCGGTTGCAGGCGACCAATGGCTTCAGCATATTTGCTTTTGCCTTTGGCCAGCGCATCGCTCCAGCTTTCGTCGACTTCGTTGCCCGGGAACAGGCGCAGGAAATCGGTGCGCGGCATGCGAGCATCACGTACACACAGCTGCATGATTGCGCGCTCTTGTGCACGCAGACGCTCCAGGGCGCTGCGAACACGCTCAACCAGGCCTTCGAATTGCTTCGGAACCAGTTTGATCGGCATGAACAGCTCAGCCAGTGCAACCAGCTCGGCAATTGCCTGCTTGCTGCCGCGACCGTGCTTTTTCAGGGCCTTGCGAGCGATTTCCATCTGATCGGAAACAGCGCCAAAGCGCTGGGCCGCGATGATCGGATCAGGGCCGCTTTCGACCTCTTCCTCGTCTTCGCCGGAATCTTCCTTGTCGTCCTCTTCGTCATCACCTTCGGCTTTCACCTTGGTGTCGACAGGAGGAGGTACTTCGGCTGCGGGCGGCGCAATACCGTCGTCCGGGTCGATATAACCGCTCAGGACGTCGGACAGGCGGCCACCTTCGGTGGTGACGCGAGTGTACTCGGAGAGAATATGGTCAACCGTGCCAGGGAAGTGCGCGATTGCGCCCATCACTTCACGGATGCCTTCTTCGATACGCTTGGCGATTTCGATTTCGCCTTCACGTGTCAGCAGTTCTACCGTGCCCATTTCACGCATATACATGCGCACAGGGTCGGTAGTACGACCAATGTCGGTCTCTACTGCCGCCAACGCTGCAGCCGCTTCTTCAGCTGCTGCTTCGTCGGTGTCGGCATCGGCCAACATAAGGGCGTCCGCATCCGGAGCACTCTCGTGTACGGGGATCCCCATGTCATTAATCATGCGGATGATGTCTTCCACTTGCTCCGGATCTGAAATATCTTCGGGCAGGTGGTCGTTGACCTCTGCGTAAGTCAGATACTTCTGCTCACGGCCGAGGGTGATCAACTCTTTGATACGAGACTGCTGTTGCGCTTTTCCGGACATAACACCCTATCCACTGAAGGTCTTGGCGGGCAAAAAACAAGCCGAGGATTATACCTTAGCTATGACCTCACGCGCCAGTTGAGGTCGGGTTTGATGCAGGATTATTGCGACTTAAAAGGTCGCGTAACTGATTTTTTTCCTCGCTACTTAGCTCGCCTTGACGTGCTTTTCGAAGAAGTTGCTCTAGATTTCGCTCGCGTTGGCGAGCTGACAGGCTAGTTATGGTGTCGAAAAACTGTTGTTCAAGGTTATCGGCATCAATTAGCCATTCCTTTTCCAGCAGTCTTTGCAGCAAACGGCCCTGTTCAGTGCCGTGCCAGCGGGACAGTAGCTGAATAGAGCTTAGCTTAGGATTTTTCTGTACAGCCTCGACCAGAGCAATCAGTAGTTGATTATTAGTCTGGTCTTCTGCAGCAAAGTGCCCGGCGTCCTCAACTTTTTTGGCCAGTTGCGGGTGATGCAGCAGGGTGCGCAGGGCTGTCAGGGTCGGGGGTTCAACACCTACCGGGATCCAGGCCTGCTCGCGTTCGCCGCCGCGCTTGCCTTTTTTGTCCCAGGGTTTGTTTTCCCACTTTTTGCCGCCAGCGCCGGTCTTTTTCGGGGTCCATTCCTGTTGGGGGATGTACATGTCCGGTTGCTGGAAGTCGCTGTAGTCGGGCATTGCATCGTAATCAATGCCCGGGTCATAGGTTGGCTGTGCCTGGATTTTTGCGGGCGTATTTTGTGCCAGCTGGCTGACGGTTTCGCTGGTAAGGCCGGTTATTTCGCTCAGGCGCTGACGCATCAGGGTCCGCAG
This sequence comes from Pseudomonas sp. CCC4.1, assembly GCF_035019225.1. Taxonomy (NCBI): domain Bacteria; kingdom Pseudomonadati; phylum Pseudomonadota; class Gammaproteobacteria; order Pseudomonadales; family Pseudomonadaceae; genus Pseudomonas; species Pseudomonas sp. CCC4.1. The sequence goes on from NZ_JASJWL010000024.1 coordinate 23,612, forward strand.
GTTGGCGCCCGGGACTTTGTCGATCAGCGGTGCTGCCAGCGTGGCCATATGGGCCTTGCCTTCGAGCGAGCGAGGGTCGGCTTCTTCGGTCAATTGCTGGAAGAAGTAGTCTGCCAGCGGCTGGGCATGCTGGTTGATACGGGCCTTGAAGGCATCGGTGCCTTCAGAGCGCACCAGGGTGTCCGGGTCTTCACCTTCGGGCAAAAACAGGAAGCGTGCGCGGCGCCCGTCCTGCAGGCAGGGCAGCGTGGCTTCAAGTGCGCGCCATGCCGCATTGCGGCCGGCCTGGTCGCCGTCAAAACAGAACAATACGCTGGGTACCACGCGAAACAGGCGCTTCATGTGCTCTTCGCTGGTAGCGGTGCCCAGCGTCGCGACGGCATTGCGCAGGCCTTGCTGGGCCAGGGCAATGACGTCCATATAGCCTTCAACCACGATGATTTCGTCGAGGCTGCGATTGAACTTGCGTGCTTCGAACAGCCCGTACAGTTCCTGGCCTTTGTGAAAGACCGGGGTTTCCGGGGAGTTCAGGTATTTGGGCTTGTCGTCGCCGAGCACCCGGCCACCAAAAGCGATGATGCGGCCACGGCTGTCGCGGATCGGAAACATTACCCGGTCGCGAAAGCGGTCGTAACGCTTGCCGGTCTCGGCGTTTTCGACCAGCAGGCCAGCGTCGATCATGGCTTTTTGTTGCAGCGTGTCACTGCTCAGGTGTTTGTAGAGGTTGTCCCAGCCTGGTGGCGCAAAGCCCAAGCCGAAGTCGCGAGCGATTTCGCCGGTCAGGCCTCGGCCTTTCAGGTAGTCCACCGCTGCTTTTCGTGCCGGATGGCTTTTCAAGGCCTGGCGATAAAAGTCAGCAGCTGCAGTAAGAAGCGGGTATAGCGGGGAGTCAGTCGGTTGCCGAGGTTTGTGCGCCCGGCCGCTTTCTTCCCGTGGGATTTCCATCCCGGCAGCTTTGGCCAGTTCTTCGACAGCCTGGGGGAAGTCCAGGTTGTCATGGTCCATGATGAAGCCGAGGGCGTTACCGCCAGCGCCGCAGCCAAAGCAGTAATAGAACTGCTTGTCCGGGCTGACGCTGAACGACGGGGTTTTTTCTTTGTGGAAGGGGCAGCAGGCGGTGTAGTTCTTGCCAGCTTTCTTCATTTGCACGCGCGAGCTGACGACATCGACGATATCGGTACGGTTCAGAAGGTCGTCAATAAAGCTCTGGGGGATTAACCCGGCCATGGCGTTCTCGTCATCACTGCGCAGAATTGGGTCCGAATAAAGAGCTTGGTCATCGTGCGTGCAGGCAAAAGCTCTGCTCGATCGTGGGGCGTCTGCTCAATTATCTCGGGGAAGTGTATCTGTCGAAATCCGCTCTACTCATATTAATCAGAGTCGACGGGATCGATAAATGTCACGCTCTGAGTCCGGCACTGACCAATGGCTGGTCTCGGATAGCTCATAAGCAGGCACTGGAGAGGTGCCTTGGGCTGATCGTCTTTAAGGATAATCAGAGAGGTGTGCTCGTCGGTAGCCTTGGAAGGCTCGTCAGTGAAGACGTGCACCGCTGGCTATTAGGCCAGGTCTGACGTGTTGTAACGCTTGTCGCGGTCGCATCTGCGGCCTTGACGATAAAGCATGTAACTTGCAACAACTGCCTACGGCCCGGCTTTAGGCCGGGCTTGGCAGAAGCGTGCAACGAACGTCTGTGTATTAGTACAGACGAACGGCGCGGCGCTGCTCGCGCTGAACTTTCTTCGCGTGACGCTTAACAGCAGCTGCTGCTTTACGCTTACGCTCAGAAGTCGGCTTCTCGTAAAATTCGCGGCTGCGAACTTCAGCCAGAACACCGGCTTTTTCGCAGGAGCGCTTGAAACGACGCAGAGCTACGTCGAAGGGTTCGTTCTCTTTTACTTTGACGGCTGGCATCCAGAGCTACCTTCATTCATTACCGGGGTCAACGTCTCAAGGCAAAATCGCGTTGGAAGACGTCGGTTTTTAAGGGTTGCGGATGTTAACCCCTCATCGCCCGGAATGCAAAGCCTCTGATCGAAAACCGCTGGCCGGGGGCGGGAGTGGCGACTATTATGCGCGCCTTCGAATTTAGCCTCTACAAGGCGTAAACCCATGCTAGTACTGGGATTAGAAACCTCCTGCGACGAAACTGGCGTCGCGCTATACGACAGTGAACGCGGGCTTTTGGCCGATGCACTGTTCAGTCAGATCGACCTTCACCGCGCCTATGGCGGTGTGGTACCGGAGCTGGCTTCCAGAGATCACGTCAAGCGAATGCTGCCGTTGATTCGTCAGGTGCTGGCCGAGGCCGACTGTGTGCCTACCGAGATCGACGCAATTGCCTATACGGCGGGCCCGGGATTGGTTGGAGCCCTGCTGGTTGGGGCTTCTTGCGCTCAGGCGCTGGCGTTTGCCTGGGGCATTCCGGCCCTTGGCGTGCATCACATGGAAGGCCATTTACTGGCCCCTATGCTGGAAGAGCAACCTCCGGAATTTCCGTTCGTCGCTTTGTTGGTCTCGGGCGGTCATACGCAGCTGGTTCGCGTTGATGGCATCGGCCAATACGAGTTGCTGGGCGAGACACTGGATGACGCCGCGGGTGAAGCGTTCGACAAGACCGCGAAGATGATGGGGCTTAACTATCCGGGTGGCCCTGAGATCGCGCGGTTGGCCGCCCAGGGCGTTGCAGGACGCTTTGTCTTCCCCAGGCCCATGACAGACCGTCCGGGCCTGCAATTCAGCTTCAGCGGCCTCAAGACGTTTGCCCTGAACACCTGGCAGCGTTGTGTGGCAGAGGGCGACGACACTGAGCAGACCCGTTGCGATATCTCCCTGGCGTTCCAGCAGGCCGTGGTTGAAACGCTGACCATCAAGTGCAAGCGTGCCTTGAAGCATGCAGGCATGAAGCGCCTGGTGATTGCAGGCGGGGTGAGTGCCAACAAGGCGCTGCGCGTTTCCCTTGAGAAAATGCTCGGTGAGATGAAGGGCAATGTGTATTACGCCCGTCCGGAATTTTGCACGGATAATGGCGCGATGATTGCGTTTGCGGGTTGTCAGCGCTTGCAGGCCGGTCAGCACGAATCATTGGCGATCAGCGTGCAGGCACGCTGGCCGATGGAGCAGCTGCAGCCCCTGTGAGAATGGGGGCTGGAGCCGGCGTGAAGATTTTTCACGGGCAAGATTCAGAAATGCCGTTCGCGCCCGGCCATCAGGTCGCGTAAATTGCCGCGATGGCGCCATACAATCAGCGCCGTCAAGGCGCTCATTGGCAGTAGCGCGGCAGGCTCTTGCCAGGCCAGCAATGGCAGGGTCAGGGGAGTGGCGATCAACGCCGCCAGTGAGCTGGTACGGGTCAGCTGGAAGGTCAGCAGCCATGCGGCGACTGCCAACAGTGCAGCAGGGGGATACAGTCCCAGCAGCATGCCGGCCGCCGTGGCGACACCCTTGCCGCCGCGAAAGCGGAAGTAGGCAGGGTACATGTGACCTACAACGGCGCAGCCGCCGATCCAGGCCTGGTCCTGGAGCGAGAGATCCAGTTGGTTGGCCAGCAGGACGGGCAAAAGCCCCTTGCACAGGTCACCGAGCAAGGTCAGGACGGCAAGTTTTTTGCCGGCCAGACGCAACATGTTGGTTGCGCCGGCATTGCCGGAGCCACTCATTCGCGGGTCGGGGGTTCCCGTCAGGCGGCTGAGCAAAATGGCAAAGGACAGAGAGCCGAGCAGGTAGGCGAGGATCGCCAGTAACCAAAACATGCTAACTATTCCGGGCGAGGACGCCCTGATTCTAACGGCGCTTTGCGCCCTTGTCGTGCTGCGGAGAAGAGTGCTTGGACAGAGTGTTTATCGAAGGCCTGGAAGTTGACACCGTAATCGGTGCTTATGACTGGGAACGTGGCATCCGTCAGTGTCTGCGCCTTGATCTGAGTTTTGCGTGGGATAACCGTCCAGCTGCGGCTGGCGATGATCTGACGTTGGCGCTGGATTATGCGAGCGTTTCGTCGCGAATTCAGGCGTTCGCCGAGCAGGCTCAATTCCAGCTGGTGGAGACCTTTGCAGAGCGACTGGCCGAAGTGTTGATGAGTGAGTTCACTATCCCCTGGCTGCACCTCAAGCTGACCAAGCCCGGCGCAGTTGCGGCGGCCACTGGGGTGGGCGTGGAGATTGAGCGCGGATGTCGCTAACTCAGGTTTATCTCGGGCTGGGCAGTAATGTCGAGCGTGAAAAGCACTTGCTGGCAGGGCTGGAAGCGCTGAGCGGATTCTTGCAGGAGATGCGCTGTTCGGCGGTGTTTGAAAGCCAGCCGGTGGGTATCAAGAGCGGGCCGTTTTTCAACCTCGTGGTGTCGGCAAAAACCGATTTTCCACTGGTTGAGTTAAGTCGTCGTTTGAAGCTGATCGAAGCTGATAACGGGCGTTACGCTCAAGATCGCAAAGGTTTGCCGCTGGATATCGACGTGTTGTTCTTTGGCGATCTGGTGGGCAACTTTGACGGTTTGACCTTGCCCCGTGCCGAAATCCTCAAGAACGCTTTTGTGTTGTGGCCGCTGTCTTTGATTGCCCCAGACAAAGTTCATCCCGGTGTGGGCAAGACGCTTGCGCAGATTTGGGCCGAGGCGCAGATCGAGCAGGTGCTTGCGCCTGCAGCCTTCGAGTGGCGGGGGGAGTCCTTGACGCCGCTGGAGATGCTGGCGGGCTGAGAGTCGATTGAATGGGCTGCAGGTTGCTGCTTTTTTGTGGGAGCGGGCTTGCTCGCGATGGCGTCGATGCGGTCTGAGTGTAAGACCGTGGTGCCCTAATCACGAGCAAGCCCGCTCCCACAAGGTTTGCACTACGCCGCATCCTTGTAAGCTTGTAGTGCCTTGAGCCGTTCGCGCTTGAGTGCTTCGCCCAGTTCGGGGCCCTTGTAACCCTGCTCCAGTAACGGCTGCACCGCTACCGAAAGGGCGGCCCGCGCCGCGCCGCGCAGGTAGTCGGCCTGCGGGTAGGGTCGGTCTTCCAGGCCCAGGCGGCCTTTGGCGTCCATCTCGCACGCTACGATAAACTCCTCGAACCGCTGTGGCCGACGGTATACGTCGAAGCGCTGCAGCAATTCCAGTAGCGTCGAAGCCTTGAGCTCAAGGGCGCGATGGCCGTGGGTGTGGTATTCGCCTACCAGCAATGCCAGCTCCTGACAGTCCCTCGGCACCTTATAGCGTTCATTGACCGCCTTGATCAGGCGCAGTCCCTTGTGTTCGTGGGCAATATGCCTTGGCCAGTCTTTCTCTGGCGTAAGCCCCTTGCCCAGATCGTGCAGTAAACAAGCCCAGCGAACCGTCAGCGGTTGCTTGTGCAGCGCCGATTGCTCCAGCACGCTGAGGGTATGTACACCACTGTCGATTTCCGGGTGATGGGCGGGGGGCTGAGGGACGCCGAACAGGGCGTTCACTTCGGGTAGCAGTACTTCAAGAGCGTCGCAGCTGCGCAGCACTTCGATAAAAACCTGAGGCTGATCTTCCATCAGGGCGCGGGAAATTTCCTTCCAGCAGCGTTCCGGGGTCAAGGCTTGCAGTTCGCCGGACCGGGACAGTTGGCGCATCAGCTCCAGAGTCTCGGGAGCGATGCTGAAGCCCAGGCTGGCGTAGCGCGCTGCGAATCGGGCTACGCGCAGTACTCTTAGGGGATCTTCGGCGAATGCGGGGGAAACGTGGCGCAAAATACGGGCTTCAAGGTCGCGCTGGCCATGGTAAGGGTCGGTTACGTTGCCAGCCTCGTCCTCTGCCATCGCATTGATGGTCAGGTCGCGACGGATCAGGTCTTCTTCGAGGGTGACGTCGGGGCTGGCGTGAAAAACAAAGCCCCCATAACCATGCCCGCTTTTGCGTTCGGTGCGGGCCAGTGCATATTCGTCACCCGTCTTGGGGTGAAGAAATACCGGGAAGTCAGAGCCAACAGGGCGATAGCCCAAGGCCTGCATTTGTTCGGCCGTTGCGCCCACCACCACCCAGTCAATATCGGTGACAGGCTTGCCCAGCAGGCGATCGCGCACTGCGCCGCCAACTTTATAGATCTTCATAAAAAACCTCCGTTAGCGCGACAGGATAGCGCGTGTGCCGTGCTAACGGAGGCCTGCTTTACAGGTGAATGGCTCCCATATCCAGGCGACCGCGGTCAATCTCACCGTGGTCGCCTTTTGGCGGGACATGGTGGACCTTCATGACCTGGTCGCCTTGCAGTGTTTCCAGATGGATGTCGAAGCCCCACAAGCGGTGCAAGTGCTTGAGAACTTCTTCGGTGGAGTCGCCCAGGGGTTTGCGGTCATGTTGCTGGTGACGCAGGGTCAGTGAACGGTCGCCCCGGCGGTCGATGCTCCAGATCTGGATATTGGGTTCGCGATTGCCCAGGTTGTATTGCGCGGCCAGGGTTTCGCGAATGATGCGGTAGCCATTTTCGTCGTGGATGGCTGGCACCAGCAGGTCGTCTTTTTGATCGTCGTCCATGATGCTGAACAGCTTCAGGTCGCGGATCACTTTGGGTGAGAGGTATTGCAGGATAAAACTCTCGTCCTTGAAGCTGCTCATGGCGAATTTGATGCTCGACAGCCAGTCGCTGCCCGCAAGGTCCGGGAACCAGTAACGATCCTCCTCGGTCGGGTGTTCGCATATGCGCCGGATATCGCAATACATCGCAAACCCAAGCGCGTAGGGGTTGATACCGCTGTAGTAAGGGCTGTCAAAGCCGGGCTGGAACACCACGCTGGTGTGGGAAATGAGGAACTCCATCATAAAGCCCTCGGTCACCAGGCCTTCGTCGTACAGGTCGTTCATCAAGGTGTAATGCCAGAAAGTCGCCCACCCCTCGTTCATCACTTGTGTTTGCCGCTGCGGATAAAAGTACTGGGCTATTTTGCGCACGATACGTACAACTTCGCGCTGCCAGGGTTCCAGAAGCGGGGCGTGTTTTTCCAGGAAGTAGAGGATGTTTTCCTGAGGCTCTTCGGGGAAACGGGCGTTGTCCTTCTCGCTGAGCTTGTCTGCGCTTTTGGGGATGGTGCGCCACAGGTCGTTGATCTGTTTTTGCAGGTGCTCTTCGCGTTCCTTTTGTCGACGGCGCTCCTCCTCGGCAGAGATCGGGTCAGGCCTTTTGTAGCGGTCCACACCGTAGTTCATCAAGGCGTGGCAGGAATCGAGCAGGTCTTCCACCGCATCGATACCGTGGCGTTCCTCACATTGCATGATGTATTGCTTGGCGAATACCAGGTAATCGATGATCGAACTGGCGTCAGTCCAGGTCCGGAACAGGTAGTTGCCCTTGAAGAAGCTGTTGTGGCCATAGCAGGCGTGGGCTACTACCAGTGCCTGCATGCAGATGGTGTTTTCTTCCATCAGATAGGCAATGCAGGGGTCTGAGTTGATAACGATTTCGTAGGCCAGACCCATCTGGCCCCGAGTGTAGGATTTTTCAGTACTAAGGAAGTGTTTGCCGTAGGACCAGTGGTGATAACCCAGCGGCATGCCCACTGATGCGTAGGCATCCATCATTTGTTCGGCGGTGATGACTTCAATCTGGTTGGGGTAAGTGTCCAGCGCATAGCGGCCAGCCAGGCGGCCGATTTCGCGGTCATACGCCTGGATCAGGTCAAAGGTCCACTCTGAGCCGGTGGAGATGGGTTGGCGCTTATTCTCTTTGGCGGTCATGTCACTAACCTGCGCTGGAAGAGTTCACGGAAGACCGGATAAATATCGCCGGCCGAGACCAGTTGCTGTTGAGCGAAGGTGTCGGAAAACGCCTCGCTGATGCGTTCGTACTCATACCAGAGCGCCTGGTGTTCGCGCGGGGTGATCTCTACATAAGTGTAGTACTGCACAAATGGCATGATCTGGTTGATCAGAATGTCGCGGCAGATGGGTGAGTCGTCGTTCCAGTTGTCTCCGTCAGAGGCTTGGGCTGCGTAGATGTTCCATTCGTTGGTGGGGTAGCGTTCGGCCATGATCTCCTGCATCAGTTTGAGTGCGCTGGAGACGATAGTGCCGCCGGTTTCCCGGGAATAGAAAAACTCCTCTTCGTCCACCTCTCGTGCGCTGGTGTGATGGCGAATAAACACTACGTCAATCTTGTCGTAGTTACGCTTCAGGAACAGGTACAGAAGGATGAAAAAGCGTTTGGCAATGTCTTTGGTGGCTTGGGTCATGGAGCCTGAAACGTCCATGAGGCAGAACATGACGGCTTTGGAGCTGGGGTTGGGCTGTTTGATCAACAGGTTGTACTTGAGGTCAAAGGTGTCGAGAAATGGCACGCGATGAATGCGGGCGCTGAGTTTCTCGATTTCGGCCTCGATGGTCTTGATATCGCCGAAGTTATCGGGCTCCTCGCGTTTTAATCGCTCCAGTTCGGCCTTGGCTTCCCGCAGTTTCGCCCGGCTGCTGCCGGACAGCGCGATGCGTCGAGCGTGAGCTGAGCGCAAGGTACGAATGATGTTGATACGAGACGGGTTGCCCTCGTTGCTGATACCGGCACGTACGGTTTTGAACGTGTCGGTGCCGGTCAGGTTGCGTTTGACCAGATTGGGCAGTTCGAGGTCTTCGAACATGAATTCGAGGAACTCTTCCTGAGTGATCTGGAACACGAATTCGTCCATGCCTTCGCCGGAATTCCCCGCTTTGCCAGGGCCGCCGCCACCTCCCGATCCACCTTGGGGCCGGGGGATATGTTCGCCGCTGGTAAACTCCTTGTTGCCGGGGTGAACCACGGTTTGCTTGCCACCACGCCCGTGATGCATCACCGGCTCATCGATATCGCGGCCAGGGATGCTGATTTGCTCGCCATGTTCCATATCCGTAATGGAGCGGCGGCCCACGGCCTCTTCTACGGCCTTTTTAATGTGGTCACGGTAGCGACGCAGAAAACGCTGACGGTTAACCGTGCTCTTGTTCTTGCCATTGAGGCGTCGGTCGATCACATAGCTCATTAGGCCCTCCGGGCAGCTTCAAGTTGTGAGCTGCAAGCTGCAAGTCCAGGCATTTACCCATGCCTTTTCCTGCAGCTTGAGGCTTGAGGCTTACAACTGCCTCACTGCGACTTGCGGACCCGCAGGTACCACTCGGAGAGCAGCCGCACTTGTTTGTCGGTATAGCCACGTTCGACCATTCGAGTAACAAAGTCGTTGTGTTTTTGCTGGTCCTCTTTGCTTGCCTTGGCGTTGAAACTGATAACCGGCAGCAGGTCTTCGGTGTTGGAGAACATTTTTTTCTCGATCACCACCCGCAGTTTCTCGTAACTGAGCCAGGTTGGATTCTTACCGTTGTTGTTCGCCCGGGCACGCAGTACGAAGTTGACGATTTCGTTGCGGAAATCTTTCGGATTGCTGATGCCGGCCGGTTTCTCGATTTTTTCCAACTCTTCGTTGAGGGCCACGCGGTTGAGGATTTCGCCGGTTTCCGGATCCCGGTATTCCTGGTCCTGAATCCAGAAGTCGGCGTAGAGCACATAACGGTCGAAGATGTTTTGCCCGTATTCGCTGTAGGACTCCAGGTAAGCGGTCTGGATTTCCTTGCCGATAAATTCGATGTAGCGCGGCGCCAGGTATTCCTTGAGGAAACGCAGGTAGCGCTCGCGGGTTTCGGCCTGGAATTGTTCCTGTTCGATCTGCTGTTCGAGCACATAAAGCAGGTGCACCGGGTTGGCGGCAATTTCGTGGGGGTCGAAGTTGAATACCTTGGACAGGATCTTGAACGCAAAACGGGTCGAAAGGCCATTCATGCCTTCGTCCACACCCGCGTTGTCACGGTACTCCTGGATGGACTTGGCTTTCGGGTCGGTGTCCTTGAGGTTCTCGCCGTCATAAACCCGCATCTTGGAATAGATGTTGGAGTTTTCCGGTTCTTTGAGGCGCGACAGTACGGTGAACTGGGCCAGCATCTTCAGGGTGTCGGGTGCGCAATGGGCTTTGGCCAGTGAGCTGTTGAACAGCAGTTTGTCGTAGATTTTCACTTCGTCACTGACACGCAGGCAGTACGGTACTTTGACGATGTAGATCCGGTCGATAAACGCTTCGTTGTTCTTGTTGTTGCGGAAGGTATGCCATTCCGATTCGTTGGAGTGGGCAAGCAGGATGCCGGTAAACGGAATCGCGCCCAAGCCTTCGGTACTGTTGTAGTTACCTTCCTGGGTAGCCGTCAGCAGTGGGTGCAGCACCTTGATGGGTGCCTTGAACATCTCGACGAACTCCATCAGGCCCTGGTTGGACCGGCACAGAGCGCCCGAGTAGCTGTAGGCGTCGGCATCGTTCTGCGGGAATTCTTCCAGTTTGCGGATATCGACCTTACCTACAAGGGCCGAAATGTCCTGGTTGTTTTCGTCACCGGGTTCGGTTTTGGCTACACCGATCTGGTTGAGGATCGACGGGTACAGTTTTACAACGCGGAACTGGCTGATATCACCGCCAAACTCGGCAAGGCGCTTGGTGGCCCACGGCGACATGATGGTGCTCAGGTAGCGTTTGGGAATGCCGAAGTCTTCCTCGAGGATCGCGCCATCTTCGGTGGCGTTGAACAGGCCCAAAGGCGACTCGAAAACCGGTGAGCCCTTGATTGCATAGAAGGGGACTTTTTCAATCAACTGTTTGAGCTTTTCGGCAAGGGATGACTTGCCGCCCCCTACCGGGCCCAGCAGGTAAAGGATTTGTTTTTTCTCTTCCAGGCCCTGTGCGGCATGGCGGAAGTAGGAAACTATCTGGTCGATGCATTCTTCCATTCCGTGGAAGTCTTCAAAGGCCGGGTAGCGGCGAATCACCTTGTTGGAGAAAATCCTCGACAGCCGGGAGTCGGTTGAGGTGTCCAGCAGTTCCGGCTCGCCAATGGCCAGCAGTAGCCGTTCCGCGGCTGAGGCGTAAGTGCTTTTGTCCTGTTTGCACAGCTCAAGATATTCCTGGAGCGTAAGCTCTTCCTGGCGTGTGGACTCGAAGCGTTGTTGGAAGTGGCTAAAAATACTCATGACGTCACCTCGCTCGATACGTGGAGTCGGCGATAGATCGGTCAGTTCGAGTGCTGGCATGCAGCAGCATTTCAGCTGCTGTGTACCCCCCAGGACACCATCAAGGTGGCTAACCCCTTGAAGTTACTACCGATGATCCATTCGCCGGTGTACCGGCTCTCCCCAGATTTGGATGGCCTGAGGTAAAGGATAGTTGGTAATACGGGAGGTCAAGGTCAGATGCGTGAATTGTTGCCTTAGACCGTTGGTCAGGCAGGCCCCAAGCCCTCTGATCACGGGGGCTGGGGCTGATAAAAATATTATTCGCCCGGGCTTTGGGCGGTTTCGTCCGGGTAAGTGGTACGCCACAACTCGAAGCCGCCATCCAGGCTGTAGACCTCGCTAAAGCCCTGGCCGACAAGATACGCCGCAGCGCTCTGGCTGGAGTTGCCGTGGTAGCAGGCCACGATCAGAGGGGCGTCGAGGTCGGCGTTGGCGATGAAATCGTGCAGCGAGTGGTTGTCCAGATGTTTTGAACCGCTGATGTGATTGGCGGCGAAAGCTTGCGGGTCACGCACGTCGACGACTACGGCGCCTTGTTCGCGCAGGGCCTGAGCCTGTTCTGGCGGGATGCGTTTGAATTCGGTCATGGGAAATTCCTGTGGCCTGAAAGCGGGCGCGGCTGGCTGGCGCCCAAGGGTTGGGAAGTTGGTGCGGAGTGTGGGGCAATGCCGGGTACGGCAAGTGTTGGATCGTCGCAATCGCAGAGCAGGCGTTGGCCGGTGTCGACATTGAGCAGGGTCATGGCGCCGCCCCAGACACAGCCGGTATCGAGTGCGAAGATGCCGGGTTCCTTGCAGTTGCCTTCCAGTGCTGCCCAATGCCCGAAGATGATCTTGAGGCCTTGGGTTTTGCGTTCTTTGTAGCTGAACCATGGAGCGAAGCCGGGCGGTGCAGTACCTACGCCTTCTTTGCTTTTCAGGTCGAGCTTGCCGTCCCGGGTGCAGAACCGCATACGGGTGAAATAGTTGGTAATAACCCGCAACCGGGTAACGCCGGTCAGTCCGTTATCCCATTTGGCCGGGTCGTTGCCGTACATGCCGTCGAGATAGGGGCCGACAAGGTTGTCATCGCGCAGCGCCTGTTCGACTTCGCTGGCGCATTTGAGGGCTTTTTTCAGCGTCCACTGGGGCGGTATTCCGGCATGCACCAGTGCAACCTCACGCTCGGCATCGTAATGCAGCAGCGGTTGCTGACGCAGCCAGTTCAACAACTCATCGCAATCGGGGGCCTGGAGAATTTCGCGCAAAGTGTCGCCTTTTTTCAGGCGTTCGATATTGCGCCCCACGGCCAGCAGGTGCAGGTCATGGTTGCCCAGTACACACACCAGCGACTCGCGCATGCGATACAGAAAGCGCAGGGTTTCCAGTGATTCGGGACCGCGGTTGACCAGGTCGCCCACCAGCCAGAGCTTGTCTTTGGTGGGGTCGAAGGCCACGCGTTCGAGCAGGCGCTTGAGCGGTTTCAGGCAGCCTTGCAAGTCGCCAACGGCATACACCGCCATCAGTGCAGGGCTCCGGGTACCGCCAGGCGAAAGGGCGCAATAATGGCTTTGAACTCATGACCGTCATCGGCATGCATCAGGTAGCTGCCCTGCATGGTGCCGACTTTGGTTGTGATGACCGACCCACTGCTGTAGGTGTGCTCGCTGCCGGGATCAATCTTGGGTTGCAGTCCTACAACACCGGCGCCACGGACTTCTTCTACATGACCATCGCCGTCGGTGATTACCCAGTGCCGTGACAACAGCTTGGCAGGTATTGAACCGTTGTTGCGTACCGTGATGGTGTACGCAAAGGCAAAGCGCTGATGCTCGGGCTGTGATTGTTCTGGCAGGTAACGTGTGACGACGCTGACGTCGACCAGATAGCGGGGATCGTGCATGCGAGAGGCCTTACTTGAAAGCGAAGACACAGTTCGGGATAAAACTGATGCCTGAGTCTAGGCCAAACAGCGGGTACCCGGCTAGACGTGGCGTCTGGCCGGGTACCCGTTTTTTCTCGGCGATCAGTCGGCGGCGGGCGCCACGACCGGTTGCTCGCTGAGCTTGTCGGCCAGGCGCACGAAGGCGGCCAGGTCGAGTTGCTCCGGGCGTTTGCTGCCATCGACGCCTGCGGCCTCGATTTCAGCGTTGCTGAGCAAGGCTTTGAGGGTGTTGCGCAGGGTCTTGCGGCGCTGGTTGAAGGCTTCGCGAACCACGCGCTCAAGCAGGCGGTGGTCTTTGGCCGGATGCGGCAGCACTTCGTGGGGCACCAGACGGACAATCGCTGAATCAACTTTCGGCGGCGGGTTGAATGCACCCGGGCCTACGTTGAACAGGTGTTCGACGCGGCAGTGGTACTGAACCATGATCGACAGACGACCCCAATCACCACCGCCAGGCCCGGCGGCCATGCGCTCAACCACTTCTTTTTGCAGCATGAAGTGCATGTCGCGGATCAGCTCGGCGTTTTTCAGCAGGTGAAAAATCAACGGCGTGGAGATGTTGTACGGCAGGTTACCAACCACGCGCAGGGTGCGAGGGGCAGCATTGAGGCTCTTGAAGTCGAACTTCAGGGCATCACCCTGGTGCAGGGTGAAGTTGCTCATGCCGGCAAACTGGCGGTTGAGGATCGGCACCAGATCCTTGTCGAGCTCCACAACGTCGAGCTGGCCACCGCTGTTGAGAATGCCTTCGGTGAGGGCGCCCTGGCCCGGGCCGATTTCCAGCAGGCGTTCGCCAGCCTTGGCGTTGATGGCGCGCAGGATGCGGTCGATAACCCCGGCATCGTGCAGGAAGTTCTGACCAAAGCGCTTGCGCGCCTTGTGTTGGTATTGCTCGTTCATATACGGGTCTCGGCCATCTGGTAGGCGGTTTCCAGGGCGACTTGCAGGCTGCCGGTATCGATCTTGCCACTACCCGCCAGATCCAGGGCGGTGCCGTGGTCGACAGAGGTGCGGATAATCGGCAAGCCCAGGGTGATGTTGACTGCGGCACCAAACCCTTTGTACTTGAGTACGGGCAGGCCTTGGTCGTGGTACATCGCCAGCACTGCGTCGCAGTGTTCCAGATATTTGGGGGTAAACAGAGTGTCGGCAGGCAGCGGGCCACGCAGGTCCATGCCCTCGCTGCGCAGGCGCTCCAGGGTTGGTTCGATGATGTCTGTTTCTTCGTGGCCCAAATGGCCGCCTTCACCTGCATGGGGGTTGAGCCCGCAAACCAGGATGCGCGGCCGGGCGATGCCAAATTTTTGTTTTAGGTCGGCGTGCAGAATGCGGGTGACCCGCATCAGTCGCTCGGGGGTGATTGCATCGCTGACCTGACGCAGGGGCAGGTGAGTGGTGACCAGTGCCACGCGCAGTCCGCGGGTGGCAAGCATCATCACGACCTGCGGTGTATGGGTCAGGTCGGCGAGGAATTCGGTATGCCCGGAGAACGGGATGCCCGCTTCGTTGATCACGCCCTTGTGCACCGGGGCGGTGATCATGCCGGCAAAGTCGCCATCCACGCAGCCCTGGGCGGCGCGTGTGAGGGTTTGCAGCACAAAGGCTGCGTTGGCCTTGTCCAGCTTGCCGGCGGTAACCGTGGCGTTCAACGGGGTGTCCCACACGTACAGGCTGCCTGCCGGAGCCGGCTGATCGGGCCAGTTGCCCGGCTCGACCGGTAGCAGGCTGACAGCCACACCGAGCTGCGCGGCCCGCTCAAGGAGCAGGTCGCAGCTGGTGATGGCGATCAGGGGGTGTGGCTGGTGTTGCGAGGCGAGAAGCAGGCACAGGTCGGGACCTATGCCTGCCGGTTCGCCGGGTGTCAGGGCAAAACGCTGTGTGTTCACTGCGCGGCCTGGCCTGCGCTGTCAGTACCGGTTGCGCCTGGCAGCTTGATTTCAACATAGGCTTCGTCGCGGATCTGACGCAGCCAGGATTGCAGCTCTTCATCGTATTTGCGGTTACGCAGAGCGTTCATAGCCTGTTGCTCGCGCGCCTGGGTGGTGCTGTCAGTGGCACGACGGCCAAGGACTTCCAGAACATGCCAGCCGTATTGGGTCTTGAACGGCTTGGACAGCACACCTTGCGGAGTGTCGGCCATGGCTTCGCGGAACTCGGGCACCAGCGAATTCGGGTCAACCCAGTTCAGGTCGCCGCCGTTGAGGGCGGAGCCCGGATCTTCCGAGTAAGTCTTGGCCAGGGTGGCAAAGTCTTCGCCCGACGTAATGCGGTCGTAGATTTTGGCTGCCAGTTCCTTGGTTTGCGCTTCAGTACGAATTTCGCTTGGCTTGATCAGGATATGACGGACATGAACTTCGTCCACCACCACTGATCCACCGCCGCGTTTCGCGTTCAGCTTGAGGATGATGAAGCCGCCTGGCGTGCGCACTGGAGGTGTAACGTCGCCTACAGGCATCTCACTGAGCATGCGGTCGAAAGGGGGAGGCAGTTGAGCAGCTTTACGCCAGCCCATGTCGCCACCTTCCAGTGCCGTGTCGCTGCCGGAGCGGGCGATGGCCATTTGGGCAAAGTCAGCGCCCTGTTTGAGCTTGTTGTAGACCTCTTCAGCTTGCTTTGCCGCGTTCTGGATGGCTTCCGAGCTCGCGCTTTCAGGCGTCGGGATCAGGATATTGGCCAGGTGGAACTCTTCGGACATCTGCAATTTGCCCAGGTCCGAGGCCAGGAAGTTTTTCACTTCCTGATCCGTGACCTGAATGCGCTCAGCCACGCGGCGTTGACGCACACGGCTGATGATCATCTCGCGACGCACCTGTTCACGGGCATCTTCATACGACAGACCGTCGTGGGCCAGGGCCTGACGGAATTGCTCGATGGTCATGTTGTTGCGCTGGGCAATGGTGCCGATAGCCTGGTTCAGTTCTTCGTCCGTGATGCGAATGCCTGAACGCTCGCCGATCTGCAGTTGCAGGTTTTCGACGATCAGGCGCTCAAGCACTTGCTGATCCAGAACACTGGCAGGCGGTACACCCTGGCCACGCTTGGCGATGGTTTGCTGAACTTCGTGGACACGCTGGTCCAGTTGGCTCTGCATGATCACGTCGTTGTCGACGATGGCCACCACTTTATCCAGGGGCTGTACTGCAGCGCTGGCTGCAGTACCCAGGAACAACGCGCCCAGCATTAGCGGGCGCAGACACTCAGAAAGCTTGATCTTCACGTTCACGATAACCTTGGATGCCTTTGTCGAGGAAGCTCTCTACTTTGGTGCCAACAACGCCACCGAGACCTTTCAGCACAACTTGGAGGAAGAGACCATGGTCGCCCTTCTCGTTTTGAGGGGCTTCCTGGGTGTACTCGTCGTTGGATACCCAGTAACGGCTGATCAGACGAAGCTTCCAGCAGCAGTTGTCGTACTCGAAGCCACCGAAGGCTTCCAGGGTACGGTTGCGGTTGTAGTCGTACTGCCAGCGGCTGATGGCGTTCCATTGCGGCACGATCGGCCAGATAACCGAGAAGTCGTGCTGCTGGATTTTGTAGTAATCCTTGATGTAACCCGGTTGGCCAGGGGTGCCGTAGTCACCACCGCCCACTACCCATTTACCGGTGTACTGGTCGTAGCGAACCTGGTCGTTGCGGTAGCGATAGCCGACGTTGACCACCTTGTTCGGGTTGTCTTCAGGCTGGTAGTGCATCATCGCACTGCCTGAGCGCGGGCTGTGGCTTTCCGGGTCCCAGTTGTAGTCAGCGGTTGCACGCCAGTCGCGGTTGAAGCGATAGGCGTATTCCAGTGCATACGGAGACATGCCGGCAGTCGCATCGGCACGGTCAGCATCAATACCTGGCAACTGAACTTTGCGATCCTTGAAGTAGTAGGCCTGGCCCACGCTGATGCGTTGACGTTCAAAGCCGTTGTCTTCGATCAGGCGGCTGGTCAGACCCAGCGACAGCTTGTTCTCGTCGCCTACACGGTCAGTACCGGTAAAGCGGTTGTCACGCCACAGCGAGGAATAGCTGAAGGTGCTTTCGCTGGTGTCGAAGATCGGGATGTCATCCTGATTGCGTTCCGGCACATACAGGTAGAACGCCCGCGGCTCCAGGGTCTGGCGGTAGTCGGTGCCGAACCAGTTGGTGTTGCGGTCGAAGTACAGGCCGCTGTCAACGCTGGCGATTGGCACGCTGCGGTTGACCGAGCTGTCGAACTTGCCACCAGCACTGGTCAACTGAGTCTTGCCGGTGCCATCCAGATCCAGATCGTACTGGGTGTACATGTACTTCAGGGACGGCGTCAGGAAGCCATAGCTCCAGTTCAGCGGCAGGCTGACACTTGGGGCAAGGTTCATGCGTGTGCCGTTGGCACGGGCCAGGCCGGTCACGTTGGTATCCAGACGATTGGCGGTGGTGCCGTCCTCGTTGGTGTACTGGCCGTTTTCCAGGCTGCGGTCAAACCGTACCAGCTCGGTGTTGTAGGCGAAGTTCAGGCCACCCGGATGATTTGGCAGCATGCCATCGAGGGTAAGTTGCGGCAGCTTGTCGTAAGGCGTGATCTGGGTAACGGTGGCCAGTTGATAGGCCTGCACGTTCAGTTTGGCGGTGTAGTCATCGCCACGGTAGCTGACGGCGCCTTGCTGGTTCAGGAAGTCACGGCTTTCAACGCCGATCTGGTCACTTTCCAGGTCCTGGAAGTAATACGGATCGCTGATTTTGGTGTAGTCGACTTCGGTCAGTACACGGGAGTCGAGACCACCCTTGTGCTGCCAGTTAAGCATGTAGCGCTTGTCGGTGTAGTCGGTCTGGCGCTTGCGGTCGTCGTTGTCGTCGTTGAGGTACGCGGCACCGAACTGGCCTTCGCTCGATTCGGTCAGGTAGCGGAACTCGCCTTCCATCAACAGGCCGCGCTTGGTCATGTAGCGCGGGTACAACGTGGCATCGTAGTTGGGTGCCAGGTTGAAGTAGTACGGGGTCACGAGCATAAAGCCGGTGTCGGTGCTGCTGCTGAAGGACGGCGGCAGGAAACCGGACTGGCGGCGATCGTCGATCGGGAAATAGATGTACGGGGTGTAGAACACCGGAATGTCCTTGACCCGCAGCGTCACGTTGGTGGCCGTACCGAAACCGGTGGCCGGGTTCAACGTGATGTTATTGCCCTTGAGCTGCCAGGCGTTGCTGTTTGGCTCGCAGGTGGTGTAGGTACCATCCTTGAGGCGGATGATCGAGTCTTCGGCACGCTTGGCATACAGCGCACTGCCGCGGATGCGCGACTTGTGCAGCACATATTCGGCGTTGTCGACCTTGGCCGCACCCGTGTCCAGTTGCACATCGGCGTGGTCGCCGACGATCAGTGCGCCGTTGTCACGCAGGCGCACCTTGCCGTTGAGCTCGCCACGGCTTTCAGCCTGGTACAGGCTGGCTTCGTCGGCTTCGATCTGCATGCTGCCCTGGCGCATGACTACGTCACCGGCCAGGGTCGCAACCTGCTCTTCCTGCTCATAGCGGGAGGCTTTGGCGCCGATAAAGGTCGGGGCGTCGCTTTTGCTGGTGGGGTCGTTCATGCCCGGACGGATGGGCTCTACGTACGAACCGGAGCAGTACGGGCCGGTTTCGGCCAACTGGGCAGCGGTCAGCTTGTCCCGGGGCACCCAGTCGAGGTGACTGTAATCGTCACTGCGCGCCTTGAGCCCACGGCCTTTGGCCTCGGTGACCAGCGGGGCCTGTTTGGCCTGCTCGCTGGTTTCACCGCTGGCACCCACAGACCCGTCACCGTGCGCAGGACGCGGTGGCAGTTGCGCCACGTTGGTTTTTGGTGCGCAATCCCAGCCCCCCGTAGCCGACACGGAACAGTCATACTGCTCCTCGGCAAACGCGAACGGCGTGGCGAGAGGTTGCATGGCCAGCAAACTGCCGGTTACCAGCAACGGAAATTTTTTACGAAACGCGGGGGATTTCAATGCCATCTTATTAGTCCGGGCTTCCTGCGTGCCATCAGCCCGCGGTGGGGGACCGCACGCCTATCGATGGTCTGGAAAAGATTCTGGATAATAAAGCATGACCCGCTTGACGGCTAGCGCCGTCGGAGACCCTTGTAATGCCTGACCAAGATGTACGCCTGCAACACCTGAAAGTTTGGCTGGATGAGCAGCTGGCAACCGTGTTCGAGAATGAGGGTTGGGGAGCTGTGCCCCCGGCCACGTTGACTGCTGCCAGTAGCGATGCGAGCTTCAGACGCTATTTTCGCTGGGAGGGCGAGGGCCGCAGTTTTGTTGTCATGGACGCGCCGCCGCCCCAGGAAAACTGCAAACCTTTCGTCGATATTGCTGATTTTTTGCGAACTTGCCTGATTAACGTACCGAAAATTTACGCTCAGGATCTTGATCGCGGCTTTCTATTGCTCAACGATCTGGGCAACAAGACCTTCCTGGACGTGATCAACAGCAGCAACGCCGACGAGTTGTTCAAGGATGCCATTGAAGCCTTGCTGGCCTTTCAGCAATTGCCGATGACCGAGCCTTTGCCCAGCTATGACGTGGCCTTGTTGCGCCGCGAGCTGGAGCTGTTTCCCGAGTGGTACGTGCGAGCTCACCTGGGGGTGGATTTCAATGAGCAGCAACAGGCCGTCTGGCAACGAGTCAGTACGCTGCTGATCGACAGTGCCCTGGCGCAGCCCAAAGTGCTGGTGCACCGCGACTTTATGCCGCGCAACCTGATGCTCAGCATTCCCAATCCTGGGGTGCTGGATTTCCAGGACGCAGTGTATGGCCCGGTGACGTACGACATTACGTGCCTGTTCAAGGACGCCTTCTTGAGCTGGCCTGAAGAGCGTGTGCGCAACTGGCTGCAGGATTACTGGAAGCTGGCGCTGCCGTTGGGCATTCCGGTGCAGCGCGACTTTGAAGAATTCTTGCGCGCCAGCGACCTGATGGGTGTGCAGCGGCATTTGAAAGTGATCGGCATTTTTGCCCGCATTTGTCATCGCGATGGCAAACCACGCTATCTGGCCGATGTACCGCGCTTCTTCTCTTATATAGAAGCTGTGCTGGCGCGACGTCCCGAGCTGGCAGAGCTGGGTGAGTTGTTCAGCAGCCTGGGGCTGGTCAGCGAGGTCGATGCATGAAAGCGATGATTCTGGCCGCCGGTAAGGGCGAGCGCTTGCGGCCACTGACCCTGCATACACCAAAGCCCTTGGTGCGTGTGGGTGGCGTGCCGTTGATCGAGTACCACTTGCGGGCGCTGGCCGCGGCAGGTTTTACCGACATTGTGATCAACCATGCCTGGCTGGGTCAGCAAATTGAAGATCATCTGGGCGACGGTTCGCAGTTTGGTGTCAGCATCCAGTACTCCCCGGAAGGCGAACCGCTAGAGACCGGTGGCGGAATTTTCCAGGCGCTGGCGTTGCTTGGCGATGAACCCTTTGCCGTGGTGAACGGTGATATCTGGACCGATTACGAGTTTGCTGCCTTGCGTCAGCCGTTGACCGGGCTGGCTCATCTGGTTCTTGTGGATAACCCGGCACACCACACGAGCGGTGATTTCAGCTTGAGCGGCGGACAGGTTCAAGATGGCATGTCGGGTGCCGATACGCTGACCTACAGCGGTATCGCCGTGCTTCACCCCGATCTGTTCAGGGGCTGTACGGCGGGTGCATTCAAACTGGCACCGCTATTACGTAACGCCATGGCGGCAGGGCAAGTGACAGGTGAGCGATTGCAAGGGCATTGGGTGGATGTAGGGACGCACGAGCGCCTGGCCGAGGTCGAGTCGTTGATCAAGGACGCGCGCTAGCATGTTGTGGCCAGGGACTCTGATCGGAGCCGGAGCAGGCTTTTTCATAGCCAGTATTCCGGGGGCCATGCTCGGTGCTTTACTGGGGCAGGCGTTCGACCGGCGCTTGCAACTGCACAGTTGGGCCGATCTGCTTGAGCGTTTTGGTGCCCGGCCGGTGCTGCGCAACGATGAGTTGTTGTTTGTGTTGCTCGGTCGTCTGGCCAAAAGCGGCGGACAGGTGGTGGGCAAGCATATCGAGCAGGCGCGGCTGGAAATGCGTCAGCTCGATATGGAGCCTGCAGCGCAAAAGCGTGCCATTGCCGCGTTCAACCGTGGCAAATCCGGTACTGATTCGCTGCGCGGTTACCTGAAACGGCTCAAGGCTCAGCCTCATGCGGCAGAAGGTGTATTGCGTGCCTGCTGGCGAATGATCCTGGCCGATGGCCGGGTGGCTCCCCAGGAACGTGAGCTGATAGTGCTTTGGGGGGGCTGGCTGGGCTGGACCCGCCAACAGGTTCTGGTGTTGGGTGGCGAACATGAGCCTCAGCCCAAACCGCTGGCGACCCGTGGCGGTACCTACCGGCAAGCGCTGCTTCTGCTGGGGGTGACCGAGGCCAGTGATCCTGAGCAAATCAAGCGAGCCTATCGGCGCCTGCTCAGTCGTCATCACCCGGACAAGGTTGCCGGCAGCGGTGCGGGCCCGGCGCAGGTGCGCGAGGCCACGGAAAAAACCCGTGAACTGCACCAGGCCTACGCCTCGATCCGTGAGCGGCGTGGTTTTTAGCGCAGTTTACTTATCCACAGGTTGCGGGCTGAGCCAGCCGCGTACACGGCGAAACAACTGCTCCTGTTCACCATCCCGGTTGCCCGGGGTGGCGAACAATCCGACCTGCTTGAAATTCGACCCGTTGGCTCGCTTGCTGGCCTGCAATCTTTGCAGGGCGGCTTCGCGGGCCAGGGGTTGGTCTTTATAGAAGATATCCAGCAGCGCCACGTTGAGGGCCGGGGTCAACTGGCTCAGGTCCGGCTCTGCCAACACAGGTTTGCGGGCAGACACCATGATCAGTTTCTGGATCTGGGCAGGATGCTTGGTACTGATATAACGCGACGCCCAGTAGGCCCCGGAACCATGGCCGAGCAGAACGATAGTGCGCATGTTCTGGTGCTGGGCAAAGGCAATCGCTGCATCAATACGGGCGAAGATGCGCTCGGCATCGGCCTTGTCCAGGTCTTGCCCGGTTTGAGCCGCTTCGGATTCCGTGCTTTCGGTGCCGTCACTGGCGGCCTGCTCGATGGGTTTGGCCGTGGTGGTGGCTGCCTTGCTGCTACTGTCTGTCGCAATTGCAGCAGGAGGTTTCTCTGGTTCGGCTTCGCGCGGCTGGCTGGCTTCGCTTTGCATGTCCGGCAGACTCAGGCTCAGGCTGGCCCAGTTGGCGTCCGGCAGCTTGTTGCGCAGAGGGCTGACGGTCAGTGGCCAGTCAGCGGTTTCACCGGCTCCGGGGATGATGATGACCGCACCCTCGGGGGCGCTGCTGTTTGCGGGCTTCCACAGGGCGAGAAAACTGTCATTGGGTGCTTGCAGTTGTTGTTGCTCATGTTGCGGCAATTGCCGCTCAAGGGCCGCCGCATCTTCCTGACTGCGCTCGGGCAGGGGCGCGCGAACTGCGGGTTCTGGCTCGACTTGGGGCTTGGTATCGGCTGCAAGCACTGGCAGGGCGAACGGCAATATCAGCGACAGGCACAAAGCCGGTAGTGCCAGACGATAAGAAAACATCGGTTATTCCAGGCCAGAAGTAGTACCGGCAGCGTAATGGGTTGATCAGTATTTGTCAGGGTATGACGGTTGAGATGAAATGTTTTTGCTCTCTGTGAGTTATCGGCTCCTGCTGTGGTTGCGTGGGCGTAGCGAGAAAATGCGTACAGTTCGGGTCTAGATCCAGCAGGCATCCCACAGGGGGTAATCACCGATCCGCGAGGTCAGTTGAGAGCGGATCGGGTTTTTGATGATGTAGCGGGCGATGTTTTTAATGTCCTCTTCCTGTCTGACAGCCCTGTCGTGATAGCCCCTTTGCCAGATTCGCTCACTGGATCGGCATGCTTGATTGACCGTAATGCTGCTGCGTGACTTGAATCGGCACATCAACTCGCCCAGGGTTTTGGTACGTAACTCTACGAGCCAGTGGCAGTGGTCAGGCATGACCACCCAGGCGATGGACCTGACGATGCCGTCGTCGTGAGCATGCCGGAGTTGGTTCACCACAAGACGGCCTAGATGGAAGTCGGTAAATACGGGTCGCCGTAGCTCGGTGACGGCGGTGAGCAGGTATATGTGGCCAGGTTCGGAGTAGCGCCCGGTGCGCAGGTGACAAGCGTTGTTTGAAATTGGCAATCCTTTGCCCTCGGTCTGTTTTTTTCTAACGCTAGATCAGCCATCGGCAAGTATCAAAGTGAACACTTAACCGGATATTGCACTTTGCGTAGCAGCTGCCGAAGGAACGAGGCTGCGTTCGGCGGCGAAGCCGTCGTAAAAACAGGCAACACGGTGTGTCATCTAAAACCGGGGTTGAGGGTTTACGGTCGCTGCGCAACCGAACGCAGCCTCGTTCCTTCGGCAGCTGCTACAAATGGCCAATCATCGCTGCTACGGTGTGCGGCACATAGCCAGCGGTATACAATGCGCGCCACCGTGTTTAGCCCACTAAAAGGTGCGTCATGCAGCCCTTCGCTATTGCCCCATCGATTCTTTCCGCCGATTTCGCCCGTCTCGGCGAAGAAGTGGACAACGTACTCGCCGCGGGTGCTGATATCGTTCACTTCGATGTCATGGACAACCATTACGTACCCAACCTGACCATCGGCCCGATGGTCTGCGCCGCCCTGCGCAAGTACGGCGTCACCGCACCGATTGATGCGCATCTGATGGTCAGCCCGGTCGATCGCATCATCGGCGACTTTATCGAAGCCGGCGCCACCTATATCACCTTCCACCCCGAAGCGACCCAGCACATCGACCGCTCCCTGCAACTGATCCGCGAAGGCGGCTGCAAGGCAGGTCTGGTGTTCAACCCGGCCACCCCGCTGGATGTGCTCAAGTACGTGATGGACAAGGTCGACATGATCTTGCTGATGAGCGTGAACCCGGGCTTTGGCGGGCAAAAATTCATTCCCGGCACGCTCAACAAACTGCGCGAAGCCCGTGCCCTGATCGATGCCAGCGGTCGCGAGATTCGCCTGGAAATCGACGGCGGCGTAAACGTTGGCAATATCCGTGAAATCGCTGAAGCCGGTGCCGATACCTTTGTCGCCGGCTCCGCCATTTTCAACACGCCAAACTATGAAGAAGTGATTCAGAAAATGCGTGCCGAGCTTGCGTTGGCCCGCCCATGAGCCGCTTTGAGCAGCTACTCCAGGGGCAGCTGCCAAAATTGGTGATGTTCGATCTGGATGGCACCCTGATTGATTCGGTACCGGATTTGGCCGTTGCCGTGGAGGCCATGCTGCTCAAGCTCGGTCGTCCGCCCGCCGGGATTGAAAACGTACGGCTGTGGATCGGTAACGGCGCGCCCATGCTGGTGCGCCGTGCCCTGGCCGGGAATATGGACGGCAGTGGTGTTGATGACACAGAGGCCGAACAGGCACTGGAAATTTTCATGGAAGCCTACGACGGTGGCCATGCACACACCAAGGTCTACCCCGGTGTGCGTGAAAGCCTCAAGTGGCTGCAAAAGCAGGGTGTTGAAATGGCCCTGATCACCAACAAGCCCGAACGCTTTGTGGCGCCATTACTGGATGAGTTGAAACTGGGGCGGTTTTTCCGCTGGATTATCGGTGGCGACACCCTGCCACAGACAAAACCCGACCCTGCCGCCTTACTGTTTGTAATGAAAATGGCCGGCGCCACTCCCGCGCAATCGATATTTGTCGGCGATTCGCGAAATGACGTGCTGGCCGCCAAGGCTGCCGGTGTTCGTTGCGTAGCGCTGAGTTACGGCTACAACCACGGTCGCCCGATTGAAGAAGAGTCACCGGATATGGTGATTGGTAACCTGCAAGAGCTGATAGCCGGTTGCTTAGAATCTGCGCCTGAGATAACGTTGGGCAATTCTGTTTCCCCCTCTCGAAGAGATTCCATCGTGGTGGTCACCCGCAAACTCTGGATGAAAGTCATCAAGGCCCTGGCCCGCTGGCGTTGGCGCGCCTGACTTGAATCTGGCCGCGCAGTCGGCACGTTTGCATACCTGACCGTTTTACCCTCAGACCACGAGGCACCTCATGATCCGCGAAGAATTCCTGCGTTTGGCCGCTGCCGGCTATAACCGTATCCCCCTTGCACGCGAAACCCTGGCTGACTTCGACACGCCGTTGTCGATCTACCTGAAGCTGGCCGATCAGCCCAACTCCTATTTGCTGGAGTCGGTGCAGGGCGGCGAGAAGTGGGGGCGTTATTCGATTATTGGCTTGCCATGCCGCACTGTGTTGCGTGTGCATGATCATCAGGTCAGCGTGACCCATGACGGTGTCGAGATCGAAGCCTGTGAGGTTGAGGATCCACTGACCTTCGTCGAGCAGTTCAAGGCCCGTTACAACGTGCCGACCATCGCCGGCTTACCGCGTTTCAACGGTGGCCTGGTGGGCTATTTCGGCTATGACTGCGTACGTTATGTGGAGAAACGCCTGGGCAAGTGCCCGAACCCCGATCCTCTGGGTGTGCCGGATATTTTGCTGATGGTATCGGACGCCGTGGTGGTGTTCGACAACCTGGCGGGCAAGATGCACGCGATTGTGCTGGTCGACCCGGCTCAGCCTGAGGCTTATGAAGAAGGCCAGGCCCGGCTTGAGGCGCTGCTTGAACAACTGCGTCAACCGATTACCCCGCGTCGCGGCCTGGACTTTACAGCGCAGCAGTCGGCTGACCCGGTGTTTCGCTCCAGCTTCACCCAGGGCGATTACGAGAAAGCCGTCGATACCATCAAGGACTACATCCTTGCGGGCGATTGCATGCAGGTAGTGCCCTCGCAGCGAATGTCCATCGACTTCAAGGCTGCGCCCATCGACCTGTATCGCGCTCTGCGCTGCTTCAACCCTACGCCGTATATGTACTTCTTCAACTTTGGCGACTTCCATGTTGTGGGCAGCTCGCCGGAAGTGCTGGTACGGGTTGAAGACAATCTGATTACCGTACGCCCGATTGCCGGCACGCGTCCGCGTGGCGCAACCGAAGAGGCTGATCTGGCGCTTGAAGAAGACCTGCTCAGTGATGACAAGGAAATCGCCGAGCACCTGATGCTGATCGACCTGGGCCGTAATGACACGGGTCGTGTATCTGAAGTCGGTTCGGTCAAGCTCACCGAGAAAATGGTGATCGAGCGTTATTCCAACGTCATGCACATTGTGTCCAACGTCACCGGCCAGCTTAAAAGCGGGCTGACAGCGATGGATGCACTGCGGGCGATTCTGCCGGCGGGTACGTTGTCTGGCGCACCGAAAATTCGTGCGATGGAAAT
Source organism: Pseudomonas sp. CCC4.1 (assembly GCF_035019225.1). Lineage (NCBI taxonomy): Bacteria > Pseudomonadati > Pseudomonadota > Gammaproteobacteria > Pseudomonadales > Pseudomonadaceae > Pseudomonas > Pseudomonas sp. CCC4.1. The sequence goes on from NZ_JASJWL010000024.1 coordinate 49,805, forward strand.
CATCGACGAACTGGAACCGGTCAAGCGCGGTGTGTATGGCGGGGCTGTGGGTTACTTCGCCTGGAACGGCAATATGGATACAGCGATTGCGATCCGTACTGCAGTGATCAAGGACGGAGAGCTGCATGTGCAGGCCGGTGGCGGCATTGTTGCTGATTCGGTCCCGGCCCTGGAATGGGAAGAAACGCTGAACAAGCGCCGAGCAATGTTCCGTGCCGTGGCCCTGGCCGAGCACACCCCGCGGGATTAAAAACCTGCAACCGGCCTTGTGGGAGCGAGCGTGCCCGCTCCCTTCCACAGGCTTTAGTAATTCAGACTTAGCCCGATATTGGCGCCCTGTTGCGTCACGCCATCACTTTTCCTTACGTTATAAGTCGCCTGCAGCCTGAGGTCGGCGGTCAGCCTGTGGCTAGCCCCCAGGCTGATACGCCCGAGGTTGCTTGGCGGCGTATAGCCTTCGAGTTTGAAGCGATTGTTGGGCAGGCTGTTGAGCGCGGTATTCAGGCGCTGGGTATCGCTCTGGAACTCATGCTCATGGGCGGCTTCGCCGAACAGCAGAGTCTGTGGGGTGGCCTGGTAACTGGCGAGCAAACCCGCGCCCAGGCGCTTTGAAACCAGTGTCTGCTCTTCGTAGTTCAATGCAGTCGAACGTCGGCCCTTTTCTTCATAGCGGTTAACTTCCACCCGCGAGTAGTCGGCGCTGATAAAAGGCGACAGCTGCCACAGGTCTGCAGCCTGTGCGATTTCATACCCCAGGCGTGTACTTAATGCCCGCAGATGTCCGTCGGCCTGGCCTTGCTCCATGCCTTCACCCACACCAAGCGCGAATTTACGCTTTAGGCTGTCGTAATCCAACCTGCCCAAAGTCAGTGCGGCATCACCCCACCAGTGACTGTGCTGGTATTGGGCAAACACGCTGCCCATATAGCTGTTGAGCTTGTAGTCCGATTCATTGGCTCCGGTCTCCAGGCGTTGCCGGTAAAACCCGCCTGCAACGCCAAATCGCCAGGTTTCATCCAGCCTGTAGCTGGTGCCGATGTTCAGGTTGTAGCCTTTGCCATCGGCACTCACGGACGTGGCCTGCTTGTCGATTTCCAGGCGTTGCCCGCCACCGGCGAGCAGGGGTCTCCATTGGCCAACGGCTTGCCAATGGCCGTTATCGCCAGCCCATTGGTGACGCAGTTGGTCTTGATGGGCGTTTAGCGAGCCTTGGGCCATGACGGGTAACAAGGTCAGCTCCCATGGGGTGGCCAGCAATGAGTAGGCATAGTCGGCAATCAGCTGTTGTCCTGTCTCGGTGGGGTGTACCGAGTCGTTGAACAGCAGTTTGGCCGGGTTGGGGGTTGCGCTGTTGAGGCCGTACTGCGGGTTTTCCGTACACTCTTCGCCGTTGAAACAGGTCGCGACAAGGTCCTGCCCCAGTGCCAGGCCATAACGGGTGGGGTCTGCGATGGCTTCACGCAGCAGCAGCGGGATATTGAGGGGGATCACCTCGGCGTCAATCTGCGCCAGTTGCTGGGTTAGCTCATGATTGAACAGAGCGCTCAGGGCGCTGGTGCCAGCCTGTGTGGGTGTACCGTAAGCGGCTGGCGTGAGGCCCAGATCGGGCAGCAGCCAGACCATGATGTAGCGTGCCCCTGCCTGTTGCAGGGTGTGGGCGCTTGCCGCCAGCCTTTGTGCGGCTTGGCCTGCTTCGGCGGGGTTGGTGACCTTGCCTTGGAGAAAGTCATTGCCGCCACCTGAAATGAAATACAACGCCTTGGGGTCAGCTGTGAAGCTGTTCTGCACAAGGTAACCAGGCTTGCTGCGCAGGACGTAGCCGCCTACGAAGGCCCAGTCATCCGGGAAGGCGACCTTTGACTCGGTCTTGATGGAATTGAGTATCTGGTCTGTGCGATAGCCGCCCACCGCCCAGTTGTTGCCGTCGGGTTCCCCGGTGAGAAAGTTACCCGGCGATGTGGACGGGCGCAGATCTGCGGGTGCGATACCCAGTTTTATGCCCAGCCGAGTGGGCGCAACGCCAGCATATTCCTCACCCCGATATTCCTTGTACGTCGGTCCGGTGAGATTGGTGAAACGCATGCCACTGCCTACCCCTGGATAATGCCCCGAGTCGCTCAGGCTGTCGCCGAACACAATCATGGTGGAGTACGGGGAGGGTGCTGCAACTGCTCGTTCACTGACGACGGACAAGATACATCCCGCCAGGGGGATAAGTAGGGAAAACCTGCGCATGTGACGACCTGTTTTTATTATTTGGGTTACAGACCTTATCAAGACAATCTGTATTAAATGTTTCATGAAAAACAAAGTCACAAAGTACTTAGCAGGTGTTTTTCCCCGTATGTGCTGCCCCGTGTTGCACCTGTTGCAAGGCTACGTTACTGTGCCATGACGTAGAAATGAGACCCTTCCTGTGTTGATCATCAGCAAACTCTTTATGCGAGTTCTCAAGGCCCATGGCCGTTGGCGTTGGCGCGCCTAATATTTCTCTGCCGGCCTCGCCGGACCTGCCCCCTGCGTTTTCCTGAATGGCTACCCCTCGGTTGGTGTGTTCAATCCAGCAATCGAAACTGCGGGTAATGCATTCTGAAAACAGTTTTGAATGTCAGTGAATTCAGAGGTTTAGCAACATGTTGCTGATGATCGATAATTACGACTCTTTTACTTACAACGTTGTGCAGTACCTCGGCGAGTTGGGTGCCGAGGTCAAGGTGGTGCGCAACGATGAGTTGACCGTGGCCCAGATCGAAGCGCTCAAGCCCGAGCGCATTGTGGTCTCGCCCGGGCCATGCACGCCGAATGAGGCGGGCATCTCTCTTGAAGCCATCAAGCACTTTGCGGGCAAACTACCGATCCTGGGCGTGTGCCTGGGCCATCAGTCCATCGGCCAGGCCTTTGGCGGCGATGTGGTACGCGCGCGCCAGGTGATGCACGGCAAGACCAGTCCGGTTTATCACCTCGATACCGGAGTGTTCCAGGGTCTGAACAATCCGCTGACCGTGACCCGTTACCACTCGTTGGTGGTCAAGCGCGACACCCTGCCGGATTGCCTGGAGCTGACGGCCTGGACCCAGCTTGAAGATGGCTCGGTCGACGAGATCATGGGCCTGCGCCACAAGACGCTGAACATCGAAGGGGTGCAGTTTCACCCTGAGTCGATCCTGACCGAACAGGGTCATGAACTGTTTGCCAACTTTCTTAAACAAACCGGCGGCACGCGCTAAGGACTTCAAATGGATATCAAGACAGCCCTGAACCGTATCGTCGGTCACCTCGACCTGACCACCGATGAAATGCGTGATGTGATGCGCGACATCATGACCGGTCAATGCACCGAGGCGCAGATTGGCGCGTTCATGATGGGCATGCGCATGAAGAGCGAAAGCATCGACGAAATCGTCGGTGCCGTGACCGTGATGCGCGAGCTGGCAGACAAGGTTGAACTCAAGACCCTGGACGGCGTGGTCGATATCGTTGGTACCGGCGGCGACGGCGCGAATATTTTCAACGTGTCCACCGCTTCGGCGTTGGTGATTTCGGCCGCTGGCTGCACGGTGGCCAAGCATGGCAACCGCGCGGTGTCCGGTAAAAGCGGCAGTGCCGACCTGCTGGAAGCGGCCGGTGTGTACCTGAACCTGACCCCGGTTCAAGTTGCCCGCTGCATTGACAGCGTGGGCATCGGTTTTATGTTCGCACAATGCCATCATGGCGCCATGAAGCATGCGGCCATCCCTCGTCGCGATCTTGGCCTGCGTACCCTGTTCAATATGCTTGGCCCGCTTACGAATCCGGCTGGTGTATTGCATCAAGTGGTCGGCGTGTTCAACCAGGCGCTGTGCCGGCCCCTGGCTGAAGTGTTGCAACGTCTGGGCAGCAAGCACGTGCTGGTGGTGCACTCGCAGGATGGCCTGGATGAGTTCAGCCTGGCAGCACCGACCTTTGTAGCGGAATTGCATAAAGGTGAAATCAAGGAGTATTGGGTTCAGCCTGAAGACCTTGGCATCAAGAGCCAAAGCCTGTTTGGCCTGGTGGTCGACAGCCCGGAGCAATCGCTGGAGCTGATCCGTGATGCCTTGGGGCGGCGCAAAACCGAAGCAGGCCAGAAAGCGGCTGAAATGATTGTACTCAATGCAGGTGCTGCTCTGTACGCCGCGGACCTTGCCTACACACTCAAAGAAGGTGTGGAATTGGCCCACGACGCGCTGCATACCGGGCTGGCCCGGGAAAAGCTCGAAGAGCTCGGCGCCTTTACCGCGATTTTCAAGCAGGAGAATGAAGCATGAGTGTGCCAACCGTTCTGGAAAATATTCTGGCGCGTAAAGTTCAGGAGGTTGCCGAGCGCAGTGCGCGGGTAAGCCTGGCTGAACTTGAGCGTTTGGCCGCTCAGGCTGATCCTGTTCGTGGTTTTGCCAGTGCCTTGCTGGCGCAGGCCAGGAAAAAACAGCCCGCGGTGATTGCTGAAATCAAAAAGGCATCGCCGAGCAAGGGTGTGATTCGCGAGCACTTCGTGCCTGCCGAGATTGCTAAAAGCTATCAGGCAGGTGGCGCTACCTGCCTGTCAGTGCTGACCGATATCGACTACTTCCAGGGTGCCGATGCGTACCTGCAGCAGGCACGTGCCGCGAGTACTTTGCCGGTTATCCGCAAGGACTTCATGATCGACCCTTACCAGGTCGTCGAAGCCCGGGCGTTGGGCGCCGACTGTGTGCTGTTGATCGTCTCTGCCCTGGACGACGTAAAAATGGCCGAGCTGGCGGCTGTTGCCAAAAGCGTCGGGCTGGATGTGCTGGTTGAAGTGCATGATGGCGATGAGCTTGAACGTGCGCTTAAAACCCTCGACACACCGCTGGTGGGTATCAACAACCGCAACCTGCACACCTTTGAAGTCAGCCTGGAAACCACGCTGGACCTGTTGCCGCGCGTTCCCCGTGACCGTTTGGTGATTACCGAAAGCGGCATTCTCAACCGGGCGGATGTGGAGTTGATGGAAATCAGCGAAGTGTATTCGTTCCTGGTGGGCGAAGCCTTTATGCGTGCCGAAAACCCGGGCAATGAACTGCAGCGCTTGTTCTTCCCTGAGCGTGCTACTGCAGTGACGGGCTCGACGCTGGATTGACCCAATCCTCCCACAAGGGCTCAGTGTCTGATAAGGAATCCCATGACACCCATTCAGCAACTCACCGTCGAAGCCGGCCTCAAGGCCGAACAGGATTTATTGGCATCTGTGTGTGCCGGTGAGTGCGAGGCGGGTGTGCTGTTCTGGCAGCCCACCGACCGGGCGCTGGTCATGCCACGGCGCTTGAGTCGCCTGCCCGGTTTTGAGCAGGCCAGTGTCGAACTGGCTGCCAGTGGCTGGCCAATCCTGCTGCGTGAAACCGGTGGCGAACCCGTTCCGCAATCGGCATCGACCGTCAATATTGCCCTGGTTTACGCACCTTTACCCAGTGAAGGCGATCATGGGCGTATCGAAACGGCTTATCGCCGTTTGTGCGAGCCCATCTGTGATTTGTTGACGCAATTGGGTGGGGAGGCGTCTTTGGGGGAGGTTGAAGGCGCGTTTTGTGATGGTCGCTTCAACGTCAATCTCAATGCCCGAAAACTGGTAGGCACCGCCCAGCGCTGGCGCCAGAGCAAAGGCGGGCAGCGCCCTGTCGGTCTTGTGCACGGTGCCTTGCTGGTGGATAACGAACGTGAGTCGATGGTGGCTGCAGTCAATCGATTCAATCGGTTATGCGATCTGGAGCAACATTGCATGGCCGACAGCCATATTGCGCTGCACGAGGCCTTTGCCGCTCCGGATTTCTTTGAGCGCCTGAGTGCCAGTTATCAACAGCTCCTGGCGCCCTTGCTCAAGGTTTAGCGCGTACCGAACACCACCATGGTCTTGCCTTTGACGCTTACCAGGTTCTGTTCTTCCAGGCTTTTGAGTACGCGTCCTACCATCTCTCGCGAACAGCCGACAATCCTGCCGATTTCCTGCCGAGTGATCTTGATTTGCATGCCATCGGGATGGGTCATGGCGTCCGGTTGCTTGCACAGTTCCAGCAGGCAGCGAGCCACTCTTCCGGTGACATCAAAGAACGCAAGATCACCGACCTTGCGTGTGGTGTTGCGCAGGCGCTGTGCGATTTGGCCACTCATCGCGTAAAGAATTTCTGGTTCTTGCTGGGTGTACTCTCGGAATTTTGGGTAGCTGATTTCAGCAACTTCGCACTCGGTCTTGGCTCGAACCCATGCACTGCGCGTCTGCTCCTGGCCTGCCTGTTCAAACAGACCCAGCTCGCCGATAAAGTCGCCGCTATTGAGGTAGGCAATGATCATTTCACGACCTTCCTCGTCTTCAATCAAAACCGTTACCGAGCCTTTGATGATGAAAAACAGGGTGTGTGAAGATTCGCCAGCGCAGATGATATTGCTCTTGGCGGGGTAGCGTTTGCGCTGGCAAAAAGTCAAAAACTTGTCGAGGTTTTTGATCTTGGGTATGGGAGTAAGAGCAACCATGGTTGTTTCCCGGAAAGCTGGCACAGTAAGGGTCAGATCTATTTTTATATAGAGTGCTAGCTGGCTGGCGCCGGCTATTTGGCGCCAGCTTACCAGACAGGTTCTGTGTGGTTAGTAGAATTTTCAGAGTGGCTTATCGGAGAAACGCTTCAGTGCGGCGAGTTATGAGTTTCTGGCCCTGTGCTAAGCTGGCGCCCCTTTTAAAACAGTGGAGTCTGGGCGATGAAGGCACGCATTCAATGGGCTGGCGAAGCCATGTTTTTGGGCGAATCCGGTAGTGGCCACGTTGTTGTAATGGATGGCCCGCCTGAGAGTGGCGGTCGCAACCTGGGCGTGCGTCCGATGGAAATGCTGCTGTTGGGCCTCGGCGGCTGCAGCAACTTTGACGTGGTCAGCATTCTCAAGAAGTCGCGTCAGGCGGTTGAGAGCTGTGAAGCGTTTCTGGAGGCTGAGCGCGCCACCGAAGATCCAAAGGTGTTCACCAAAATACACCTGCACTTTGTGGTCAAGGGTCGTGGTTTGAAAGAAGCCCAGGTCAAGCGCGCCATCGAGCTGTCGGCCGAGAAGTATTGTTCGGCTTCGATCATGCTCGGCGCTGCGGGTGTTGCCATCAGCCATGACTATGAAATTATTGAACTGGCCTGAGCGGACATTCAATTTTCATAAAAGCGATGCAGACTCTGGCGATCAGTCGCTGACGTCTGCATAATGCGCCACTTTTTTCAGGGTAGTGGCGGGGTTGATTCCCGGCCGCATGTCCGAACAGATAACCAAAATCGCCATCGCGAAGAGGTGTTAACCGTCCTACGCAGGTGCGTCCCACGCACTTGACGGGCATGCTGGATCACGCGGCCGAGCCGCATCGACATAGAGAGTTTTATAACGGTGAAAAGCAAACTCAAGCTCCACGGGTTCAATAACCTGACAAAGACCTTGAGCTTCAACATCTATGACATCTGTTATGCGGAAACCCCGCAAGACCAGCAGGCATATGTTGAGTACATCAATCAAGAGTACGACGCAGAGCGCCTGACGCAGATCCTTACAGATGTGGTTGATATCATTGGTGCCAACATCCTGAACATTGCCCGTCAGGATTACGACCCCCAAGGCGCCAGCGTGACTATTCTGATCTCCGAGCAGCCGGTAATACCTACCGAAAGCCAGATCGAAGAGTCCCCAGGCCCGCTGCCCGAGACCATCCTGGCTCACCTCGACAAAAGCCATATCACGGTGCATACCTACCCGGAAATTCATCCGGTTGATGGGATTGCAACATTCCGTGTGGATATTGACGTGTCGACGTGCGGCGTTATTTCACCGCTTAAAGCTCTCAACTATCTGATCCATCAGTTTGATTCGGATATCGTGACTGTCGATTACCGTGTACGGGGTTTCACCCGTGACGTGGAAGGCAAAAAGCACTTTATCGATCACGAGATCAATTCGATCCAGAACTACCTCTCCGAAGACACCCGCGACGGTTACCAGATGACCGACGTAAATGTGTACCAGGAAAACCTGTTCCACACCAAGATGCTGCTCAAGGAGTTCGAACTGGATAACTACCTGTTCGGCGATGCCACCAGCAATCTGTCGGTTGAACAGCGCGCCCAGGTCACTGAACGGGTGAAACACGAAATGCTCGAGATTTTCTACGCGCGCAACATGGCGTAAATTCTCGGCACATAAAAAGGCGGCTACCTCACGGTAGCCGCCTTTTTTTGTGCTTCGCAGAACCCCTGTGGGAGCGGGCTTGCTCGCGATGGCCTGACCACGGTTAGACAGAAAGGCCGCGGCGCGTGAATCGCAAACTGGCCTGCTTGCACAAAGACTGTGCTGTCAGATCCGGTAGGTGCTTTTGGTCATGACCTTGGCCATCAGGCTCATGCCGAACTTCACTGGGGCAGGGAAGCGAAAACCGCCGGCATTGAGCGCGGACTCTGCGTGCTGTTCTTCGTCGATACGCATTTGCTCAAGAATTGCCCGGGACTTTTCATCCTCAGGCGGCAGTTGCTCAAGATGCTCGTTCAGATGCTTGCACACCTGATCTTCAGTCGCTGCCACGAACCCCAGGCTGACCTTGTCACTAATCAAGCCGGCAGCGGCGCCTATCCCAAAGGACATGCCGTAAAATAACGGGTTCAGCACGCTGGGGTGGCTATCCAGTTGACGGATGCGTTGTTCACACCAGGCCAGATGATCGATTTCTTCTTCCGCGGCATGTTCCATCGCCTCACGCACATGGGGAAGCTTGGCTGTCAGCGCCTGGCCTTGATACAAGGCTTGAGCACAGACTTCGCCGGTATGGTTGATACGCATCAGACCGGCAACATGACGCTTGGCCTGTGGGTCTAAAGGGTGTTCAGGTTTGACGATGGCAGGCGACGGCCGATGCGGCTGACCGCTGAACGGCAGCAGTGTTCGCAAGGCGGTATCGGCTTGTAACAGAAGACGGTCAATCGGCGAGTAGTGACGTTGGGTAGTCATGCTTACCTCCGGAAAAAATCACGGCGGTCAGTTTACCCCAATCCCGCAGCCGGGGTTTGCGTTGGATCACGGGTGAACGCGAGAGCCATCGGGCTCACGCGTCTTAGTTATTGATCAATCAACCCGGCGGCCAGTTCATCTGGCGCTGACCCAGAACATGCATATGAATGTGGTAGACGGTCTGACCGCCCTTTTCATTGCAGTTCATCACCACGCGAAAGCCGTCTTCGCAGCCCAGCTCTTTGGCCAGACGCTGTGCCGTGAACAGGATATGGCCTGCCAGCGGCTTGTCTTCTTCGGTCAGGTCGTTGAGCGTGCGGATCGGTTTTTTCGGGATAACCAGAAAGTGGACCGGTGCTTGTGGGGCGATATCGTGAAAAGCCAACACTTGATCGTCTTCATAGATGATCTTGGCGGGTATTTCGCGGTTGATGATCTTGGTGAACAGAGTATCCAAAGCTGTGTCTCCGTGAGTGAAGTCCGGTCTGAGTGTACTCAGGGCAGTCAGTTACGCCCAGCCTCGTTAACGAGGGCAGTAGGATTTGTTGACTGAGGCGGCTATTTTTCGCGTCATCCAGCGTGAGAGCAGGCGTGGCAAGCGAGTTATCCAGCGATTGCGCCGCCCGGGAATGATGATCGCCCTGTTTTTGTCGAGTGCGCGCACAGTGTAGAGCGCAACTTCTTCTGGGGTCATGGCGCTGGTACTTTGCTTGATGGCGTCGGTATTCATGTTGGCCGCATCAAAAAAACGGGTGCGGGTGATGCCGGGGCAAAGGACTGAAACCTTGATGCCGGTTTTTTTCACTTCCTCGCGCAAACCTTCGGAAAAATGCAGCACATAGGCCTTGCTCGCAAAGTAGGTGCTGAGCCAGGGCCCGGGCTGGAAGGCGGCGATCGAAGCTACATTGAGAATTTGCCCGCCGCCCTGGACGGCCATCATATTGCCGACGGCGTGGCACAAGCGGGTGAGCGCCAGCACATTGAGCTCGATCAGATCTTGTTCGGCACTCCAGTCGTGGGCCAGGAACGGCCCGCAGGTGCCTATGCCCGCGCAGTTGACCAGCAGGTCGATCTGACGATCGCCTTCTTCGAGTTCGAGCAAAAAACCGGACAGGCGCAGGGGCTCGCCAAGATCACAGGCGCGGAACAACACCTCGATACCGAAACGCTGGGTCAGCTCAAGGGCAATGGTTTCCAGCGCATCCCGTTGGCGGGCCACCAAAATCAGGCTGCGCCCACGTCGGGCAAGGGCTTCAGCCAGGGCCAGGCCAATGCCGCTGGTGGCGCCAGTGATTAAAGCGTAACGGGTCATGCTGTTCTCCATTGCAACGGTACAGTCCGGTGACAATGATGTCCCTGGCGTTAACGCGTTCATTAAGGCACGCAGTCTACAGGCTGTTGCTGTTCACTGCGTTGATCACCGCAGTCATCAGGCCCAAAGCCAGCACGGCAACCATTGCGCAAATGCCCAATCCAATCAAAAAGATCGTGATTGCCGCCAGCACGTTGACGGCCCGGCTGTTGGGCGGTGGCGGCGGGCCATATTTATTTGGGCCGGGCGTGCCGGGCATCAGCAGCATCATGAGGGACAGAACCAGATTGGCCACTGGCACCAGATGCAGCAACAGCATCCAGGCAGACCAGTTTATGTCGTGTAAACGCTGGGCGCTGATTCTCAGGCTGATGATGAAGTAGGCCAATGTGAGCGTTGCACCACAGGTAATGCCAAGCGTGGGGGAAACCTTGACGGCAAGCAGCACCAGCAGTGACGTGATCATGGCGATGATGCTGATGATCATGCTCCAGGCCAGTAGCCGTAAACGCCCGATCCGGCCGCTGAATCCCAAAGGGTCAAGCGGTGCGTAGTGTTCTTGAGGGGTTTTGTCCAGGCTCAGCTCGGGCATGGTGGCTTCCTTGTCCGGATGTGTTTAACAAAAGCCCGCCGGGATTGGCGGGCTTGGTGCTGTCAGTGATGCGGCCAATGTCGGGCCAGCGTCGAAGTGAGGTTATGCGCCTTGCGGTATTCCTCATCGAGGCGTGCAATCAATTGATCGGTGGTGGGTAGATCGTGGATTTCTCCTACGCCTTGGCCCGCAGACCAGACCGTTTTCCATGCTTTGGCTTCATCGGTCAGCGGTTTGAGCCTGGCTTCGCTTTTGCCCTGGAGTGCCGCAAGGTCGAAACCTGCATTTTCAAGGCTTTGGCGCATAAAGCTGGCGGGTACCCCTGACACTGCCGGGGTGTGGATGATATCGGCAGCGCGGGATGCCAGCAGCATCTCTTTGTAGGCATCAGGCGCTTGGCTCTCTTGTGTAGCGATAAAGCGCGTGCCGAGGTAGGCAAGGTCTGCGCCCATAATCTGCGCGGCCAGGATCTCGTGGCCGTGGTTCAGGCAACCCGAGAGCAATACGGTTTTGTCGAAGAACTGGCGAATTTCGGCCAGCAATGCAAACGGGCTCCAGGTGCCCGCATGGCCACCGGCTCCGGCGGCGACGGCAATCAGCCCGTCGACCCCGGCTTCTGCGGCTTTTTCGGCATGACGACGGGTGGTGACATCGTGGAACACCAGCCCGCCATAACTGTGGACGGCATCCACCACCTCTTTGACTGCGCCCAGGCTGGTAATGACGATGGGTACCTTGTGCTCGATGCAGATCGCCAGGTCCGCCTGTAGCCGTGGGTTGCTGTTGTGCACGATCAGGTTCACGGCGTAGGGCGCAGGGTTATCCAATGTGGCGAGCCCGGCTTCGATCTCTTCCAGCCAGGCCTTGAACCCGCTGCTTTCACGCTGGTTGAGTGCAGGGAAGCTGCCCACTACCCCGTTGCGACAGCAGGCCAGCACCAGTTGCGGGTTGGAAATCAGAAACATGGGCGCAGCAACTACCGGCAGGCGCAAGCGTTGTTCAAGCAGGGCGGGCAGCGACATTGGATAACCTCGGCTAGTCAGGATGTGAGTTTAAAACGGTTTGACCACCACCAGAATTACGATAGCCAGCAAGAACACCACCGGCACTTCGTTGAACCAACGGTAGAACACGTGAGTGCGTTTGTTTTCACCACGGGCAAAACGCTTTACCTGTGCGCCGCACATATGGTGATAACCAATCAGCAGAAACACCAGTGTCAACTTGGCGTGCATCCAGCCTTGGCTGAGAAAGCCTGGGCTTAGCCACAATAGCCAGCCGCCGAAGATCAGGGTCGCAATCATTGCAGGCCCCATGATGCCGCGATACAGCTTGCGTTCCATGATGCTGAAGCGTTCTTTGCTGACGGAATCTTCGCTTTGTGCGTGGTAAACAAAGAGGCGGGGCAAGTAAAAAAGGCCTGCAAACCAGCAGACAATGCTGATGATGTGGAAGGCTTTTAGCCATAGATAAAGCATTTTTAGTTATTCCCAGGTTCACGGTAGATCAAATAGTAGTAGTAGAGCGTCTGTGAGTCACCTTGGCGGTTGTCGCAGGGGCGCGCTGACCCTATTATCAAAGGCTTTCCAGTGGTTTCGTTGAGGGCAGGTTATGGTCAAGGTCGGTATTGTCGGCGGCACGGGTTACACCGGGGTCGAATTGCTGCGTTTGCTGGCACAGCATCCGCAGGCAGAAGTGGTAGTCATCACTTCTCGATCCGAGGCGGGCCTGCCGGTTGCCGATATGTATCCCAACCTGCGTGGCCACTATGACGGCCTGGCCTTCAGCGTGCCGGACACGCAAACCCTGGGCGCCTGCGATGTGGTGTTCTTCGCTACACCTCACGGCGTAGCCCATGCCCTGGCGGGTGAACTGCTGGCCGCAGGCACCAAAGTTATCGACCTCTCTGCTGACTTCCGTCTGCAGGATGCCGAAGAGTGGGCCAAGTGGTACGGTCAGCCCCACGGTGCGCCAGAATTACTGGACGAAGCCGTATACGGCCTGCCGGAAGTGAACCGCGAGCAAATCAAAAAGGCCCGCTTGATCGCTGTGCCAGGTTGCTATCCGACCTCGGCGCAGTTGGGTTTCCTGCCGCTATTGGAGGCCGGTCTTGCAGAGACGTCGCAGTTGATTGCTGACTGCAAGTCAGGTGTGAGCGGTGCCGGTCGGGGTGCCAGTGTGGGCGCGCTGTATGCCGAAACGTCAGAAAGCATGAAGGCGTATGCCGTTAAAGGTCATCGTCATTTGCCAGAAATTCGTCAGGGTCTGCGCCGCGCAGCGGGCAAGGATGTGGGGCTGACCTTCGTTCCGCATTTGACGCCGATGATCCGTGGTATCCACTCCACGCTCTACGCAACCGTGGTTGATCGCTCCGTTGATCTGCAGGCCTTGTACGAGAAGCGCTATGCCAACGAACCTTTCGTCGATGTGATGCCGGCTGGCAGCCACCCTGAAACCCGTAGCGTTCGCGGTGCCAACGTATGCCGTATTGCGGTGCATCGTCCGCAGGATGGCGACCTGGTGGTGGTGTTGTCGGTGATCGACAACCTGGTCAAGGGCGCGTCTGGCCAGGCCGTGCAGAACATGAACATCATGTTCGGTCTGGATGAGCGTATGGGCTTGTCCCATGCTGGGATGTTGCCTTGATTGCAGCGTAGATTTGCGGCTTCAAACGGCAAGCGGGCAGTGCTTCGCTTGCCGTTGCTACTTATGAATAGTTGACCGCTTTTCTAGGAGAAGCGGATAATGCGCGTCATCACGCATTATGGCGGCATAACGCCGGGAGATAGTCAGCATGAGCGTCGAATCCTTCACCCCCATGGCTTTGCAATTCACCGAAGGTGCTGCGCACAAGGTGAAGAGCCTGGTCGATGAAGAGGGTAATGATCGTTTGAAGTTGCGCGTATTCGTTACGGGCGGCGGTTGTTCCGGTTTTCAGTATGGCTTCACCTTCGATGAAGAAGTGGCCGATGACGACACCCTGGTTGAGCGCGAAGGCGTTAGCCTGGTGGTCGATCCCATGAGCTTCCAGTACCTGGCGGGTGCCGAGGTGGATTATCAGGAAGGTCTGGAAGGCTCGCGCTTTGTAATCAAGAACCCGAATGCCACCACCACCTGTGGTTGCGGCTCGTCGTTCTCGATCTGATTGCATTAACAGGCTTTAAACTCAACGCCGCGTCGATTCGCGGCGTTTTGCTGTCTGGCGTTTGGCGGAGGAGTCAGGCGGGGTAGATGGCGCCCAGCACGCGAAGGCCGCGTGCGCCGGTAACGCTGGGGCGGTTGGTGGGGATGCCTTCCAGGCAGCAGTGGGCAAGCCAGGCAAAGGCCATGGCTTCAACCCAGTCAGGGTCAACCCCCTTGGCCTGGGTGCTGCTCACTCGAGCGGGTGCAAGCAAATCGCCAAGGCGGGCCATCAAGGCTGCGTTATGGGCGCCACCACCGCATACCAGCAGCTCGTCCGTGTGTGGCTGGGCTGTTTGCAGCGACTGCACGATGGTCTGTGCGGTGAGTTCCAGCAAGGTTGCTTGAACGTCTTCGGCAGGAAAGGTCGGCAGATTGAACAGGTGCTGCTTCAGCCATGCGAGGTTGAATACCTCACGGCCTGTGCTTTTTGGGCCCTGGGTCTGGAAGAACGGGTCGCTGAGCAGGGCGTTGAGCAGCAGCGGTTCAACCTTGCCGCTGGCTGCCCAGTCGCCGTTGCGGTCATAGAGTTCGCCACGTTTTTCCTGTATCCAGGCATCCAGCAAGACGTTTCCGGGGCCGCAGTCGAATCCTGCAACGGGAAGGGCGGGGGTTATCAGGCTCAGATTACTGAAGCCGCCTACGTTCAGTACCGCGCGGTTGCCGCCTTCACCTGTGAACAAGGCCTCGTGGAACGCAGGAACCAAGGGCGCGCCCTGGCCCCCGGCAGCCACATCGCGACGACGGAAATCACCGACGACGCAGATGTCAGTCAGTTCGGCCAGCAGTGCCGGATTGCCGATCTGCACGGTAAAGCCCCGGGCGGGCTCGTGGCGAATGGTCTGACCATGACTGCCGATTGCGCGGATATCAGCAGGGGAGAGTTGTTGCTGTGCGAGAAGGGTGTTGACGCCCTGAGCCGCCAGCTCGACCCAGTGGTTTTCGGCAATTGCACAGCGGGCCACTTCATCTGTGCCGCTGGCGCACAAGCCAAGCAACTCGCTGCGCAAGGCCTTCGGCATGGGGGTGTAATGGGTGGCGAGCAACTTGATGCCTGCCTCCAGCTCTATAAGGGCAATGTCCATACCGTCCAGGCTGGTTCCGGACATCACGCCTATATAGAGGGCCATGGCTTAGCGCTTGCTCGAGGCCAGAAGAGTGGCCTTTTCCTGGTTCATGCGCGCCATCAACGGCTGGCTCTGCTGCAGGAAGCGGGTGCGTTCGGCCTTGGCGATCGGGTCGGCCATCGGCAGTTTCTGGCCCAGCGGGTCAACGTGTACGCCGTTAACCTGGAATTCGTAGTGCAAGTGCGGGCCGGTCGAAAGGCCGGTAGTACCGATATAGCCAATCACCTGGCCCTGCTTGACCGAACCGCCGGTTTTCACGCCCTTGGCGAAGCCTTGCATGTGCCCGTAAAGGGTACGGTAGGTGTTGCCGTGCTGAATGATCACGGTGTTGCCATAGCCTCCCCGACGGCCGGCCAGAAGCACTTTGCCGTCACCGGTAGCCTTGATTGGAGTACCGCGTGGCGCTGCGTAATCCACACCTTTGTGGGCGCGGATCTTGTTCAGGATCGGGTGCTTGCGGCCTGAGGAAAAGCGCGAGCTGATACGGGCAAAGTCCACCGGTGTGCGGATGAATGCCTTGCGCATGCTGCTGCCATCAGCGGTGTAGTAATTGCTGATCCCCTGTTTATTGGTATAGCGCACTGCGGTGAAGGTTTTGCCGCGGTTGGTAAAGCGTGCAGAGAGGATATTGCCGGTGCCAACGGTTTTGCCGTTGATCACTTTCTGCTCATAGATCACTTCAAACTGGTCGCCAGGGCGAATGTCCTGGGCGAAGTCGATGTCGTAACCGAATACTTTGGCCATATCCATCGTGGTGCTGTGTGGCAAGCCTGCGCGCTGACCCGAAACAGACAGGGAGCTGCTGATCACGCCGTGTGCATACGCCGAACGCATGGTCGGCTGGGTGGTCACGCGGCGAAAGGTATAGCCTTTGGCGGTTTTGTTGAGGGTGATGGTCTCCAGGTCGCTGACCTGGCTGTGCAGCTTGTTCAGCTGCTGACCGTCGGGGCTCATTTCAAATTCTAGTTTCTGGCCGTGCTTGAGCTGGCTGAACTGCTTGGCTTGCTTGTCGCTTGCCAGTACTTCATGCACGGAGGTCGCAGGCAGGCCGACCTTCTGGAACAGGGTTGAAAGCGTATCGCCCTTGCTGACGATCACTTCGCGGTGGCTTGGGGCAGGGGCAACTTCTGGCTCGACTTTGGCGGTCGCTACCGGGGCGCTGTCCTGCTGTTCAATCTGGGCAAATGGCGATGGATTCGCTTCATTTGTGGCTTGAACGAGATCTGCAGCGTCTTGATCTTGTGTCAGTTGTTCTGCCGGGCTTTCCAGCTCCAGATTCAGGGTCGTTCTTTTGGCTTCTACTTCGCTGGAGGGAAATACCAGCAAGGCCAGACTTAAGAGGGCGGCGATACCACTTGCGGCAAGCAGGTGGGTCTTCGGATAAAGCGGTGGCGCTTTAGGCGGTTGACTGGTCATAGATGATTTTGACTTTGAGATAAGGATGAATTGGAAAAGATGACTGACACAATGAATATGAAATAACTGTATAAAATATAACCAAATCGCCCTTGAAGCAAGTCTGCGAACCATTCGCGCGCGGATAGTCGGCCGTATGCCTGCCGGAACTTGTAATTAGTCCCTGATCTTGTATCGTTGGTTCCCTTTGAATTTGAGCCTTACGGGTCTGATATGAAGTCGGTAGAAGAGCAGCTAGCGCTAATCAAGCGGGGTGCCGAAGAGGTACTGGTCGAGTCTGAATTGGTCGAGAAACTCAAGCGCGGTCAGCCGTTGCGAATCAAGGCCGGCTTCGACCCTACGGCGCCCGATCTGCACTTGGGTCATACCGTGCTTATTAATAAGCTGCGCCAGTTCCAGGAACTGGGTCATCAGGTGATCTTCCTGATTGGTGATTTCACCGGGATGATCGGTGATCCAAGTGGCAAAAGCGCAACCCGTCCACCGCTGACGCGTGAGCAGGTGCTCGAGAACGCCGAGACCTACAAGACTCAGGTGTTCAAGATCCTTGATCCGGCAAAAACCGAGGTGGCATTCAACTCCACCTGGATGGATCAAATGGGGCCTGCCGACTTCATTCGGCTTACCTCTCAATACACCGTTGCTCGCATGCTTGAGCGCGATGACTTCGACAAGCGCTACACCACCAATCAGCCTATCGCGATTCACGAGTTCCTTTATCCGCTTGTGCAGGGTTATGACTCGGTTGCGCTCAAGGCAGACGTTGAGTTGGGCGGTACTGATCAGAAGTTCAACTTGCTGATGGGTCGTGAGTTGCAGCGCGGCTACGGTCAGGAAGCTCAGTGTATTGTGACCATGCCTTTGCTCGAAGGTCTGGATGGCGTCAAGAAGATGTCCAAGTCCCTGGGTAACTATGTCGGTATCCAGGAAGCGCCAGGCGTGATGTACAGCAAGCTGGTTTCCATTCCTGATGCTCTGATGTGGCGTTACTTTGAATTGCTGAGCTTTCGTTCCATGGACGAAATCAATGCATTCAAGGCTGAAGTCGAAGCCGGTGCCAATCCTCGAGACATCAAGATCAAGCTGGCTGAAGAGATTGTTGCCCGCTTCCACGGTGAGGAGGCTGCTGCCAATGCGCATCGTGGCGCCGGTAACCGGATGAAGGATGGCGAGCTGCCTGATGATCTGCCGGAGGTTGAACTGACTGCTACTGAGGATATGCCTATTGCTGCTGTCCTTAATAAAGCGGGCCTGGTGAAGAACTCTGCAGTGGCGCGCGACCTGCTGGGGTCGGGTGGTGTGCGTATAGATGGTGAAGTGGTTGATCGCACCTATATATATGCATTGGGTTCCACCCATGTGTGTCAGGCAGGTAAGAAGGCTTTCGCGCGAATCACCCTGAAAGCCGAGTAATGCTGGGGTTTAGGGTTAATTGATAGGTTTGTTCAATTAACCCTTGACTCGGAATTGTAACTGTCTATAATTCGCCCCACTTCCGGCGCAGTCGAAACGGAAAACTCCTTGAGTTTCAATGAGTTGGACGGTTTTCGGCGGTGTCAGCTTCAAGTCATCGAAGCAGGAAATGAGGTGTTGACAGCAGCGTGTAACGCTGTAGAATTCGCCTCCCGCTAACGAGAGATCGAAAGCGCAAGTGGTTGATGTTACAGAGGAAACTTTG
>NZ_JASJWL010000025.1:0-62434 GCF_035019225.1 Pseudomonas sp. CCC4.1
AGATGTGTATAAGAGACAGTTCGCGAGCAGGCTCGCTCCCACATAGGCAGGATTTGTGTCTTAACGACGCTCTGCGTTCTTGATCGAAATCTGATCGTTCAGAGTCCAGAAGTCATACAGGACGCCGATCAGGAAAAAACCGCCGGTGAACAGGTAAATGATCCCTGTGATCCATTTGCCCATGTACATCCGATGTACGCCCAAGACGCCCAGAAACGTCAGCAGAATCCAGGCCACGCTGTAGTCAGTATTACCTGCGGTAAACCGCAAGTCGGCTTCACGGTCCATGCTCGGGATCAGGAACAAGTCGATCAACCAGCCAATACCCAACAAGCCCAGGGTGAAAAACCAGATCGTCCCGGTTACCGGCTTGCCGTAATAAAAGCGGTGCGCGCCCAGGAAACCAAAAATCCACAGCAAATAGCCCAGCACTTTGCTGTGAGTATCGCGCTGAACATCGTCTCGATAGCCGCTCATAAATGCCCTCTTTGCTGCTGATAGAAAAATATTGTGAAGTTTTTTGTGACTTTTTTACTGTCGTGCAAAAGGTAAAAGTGTCTTACAGAAATTGGCGCAAAGCCTTGTGTTACCTGACCTGCACCCTCGCCATGCGACAATTTGCCATCATCGTTACGGAAATTGACCCTACAGTCCACCTGACAAATGGCCTGAGAAAGGACAAAAAAGCTGTTATAAAGTTTCGCGTTTATAACCATTGAGCCCTGCCGAATGCGTCCTATATTCAAGACATGGCTAACCATTTGCCTATTATTGCCACTGGCCGCCCACGCCACCAATCGTGAGCAACACCTTCCTTCGGGCTTCACCGGCTACACCGCAAAGTCATCTGCGAGTGCGCCTTATGTTGCCTCTACCAGCAAGACCGTAGCACGTCCTGCCTCCAGTAAAGCCCACCGCAAGGCCCCGGGCAAAATTGCGGCCGCTTCCCTGGCCGCCGCCAACAAGCAGAGCAGCACGGTGCTGAGCCGCGCCGTCAACGTGCTGGGCACCCCTTATCGTTGGGGCGGCAGCAGCCCAAGTAAAGGGTTCGACTGCAGCGGGCTGGTCAAATACGCCTTTAATGACGTGGCCGCCGTTGATTTGCCACGCACCTCCAGCGAAATGGCCAGCGGCCATGGCCAAAAGGTCGAGCGCAAGGACTTGAAGCCTGGCGACTTGCTGTTTTTCAACATCAAGAGCCGCAAGGTCAACCACGTTGCCATCTACCTGGGCAACGACCGCTTTATCCACGCTCCGCGTCGCGGCAAGTCGGTGACTATCGACACGCTGCAAAAGCCTTACTGGCAGAACCACTATGTGGTTGCCAAGCGTGTGCTGCCTAAAGAGAAAGGCGCGCTGCAGGTTGTGCAACGCTAAGCGCAGGCAAATCATGCAGCCGCTTCCAGCGGCTGCATGCCAACCAGGTCAGCGATATCCATCCCCCCTCCCAATTCCAGTAGAATGCCGCTGACTTTCACAACAGCGGGCTTACACGAATGTCCACGATAGCAGGCAACATTGCCCGGGTTGAGGCGCGCATCCGTGCAGCCGCACTGGCTGTGCAACGTGATGTAACGAGCATTCATCTACTCGCTGTCAGCAAGACCAAACCTGCTGGCGCGCTGCGTGAAGCCCATGCCGCGGGCATTCGCGACTTTGGCGAAAACTACCTGCAGGAAGCCCGCGCCAAACAGCTCGAATTAGCCGACCTGCCCTTGTGTTGGCACTTCATCGGCCCCATTCAATCGAACAAGACGCGCGACATCGCCGAGCATTTTGCGTGGGTGCATTCCGTTGACCGGCTCAAAATTGCCCAGCGCCTGTCTGAACAGCGCCCGGCAAACCTGCCGCCGCTCAATATCTGCATTCAGGTCAATGTCAGCGGTGAGGCCAGCAAGTCGGGCTGTACCCCGGCAGACCTTCCTGCGCTGGCGGCCGCCATCAGCGCCCTGCCACGCTTGAAACTGCGCGGCCTGATGGCGATACCCGAGCCCACGGAGGACCGCGCCGAGCAGGACGCAGCCTTTGCGACAGTACGCACATTGCAAGAAAGCCTGAACATGGGCCTTGATACGCTTTCAATGGGCATGAGCCATGACCTGGAGTCTGCGATTGCCCAAGGCGCCACCTGGGTACGCATCGGCACTGCATTATTTGGCGCCCGCGACTACGGCCAGGCCTGAAACGGCCTGTCTCATTTTTTATAAGGATCGGTTATGAGCAAAATGCGTATTGCCTTTATCGGCGCCGGCAACATGGCTTCCAGCTTGATCGGCGGCCTGTTGGCCAAAGGCCTGGATGCAGCACAGATCCGCGCCAGCGATCCGGGTGCCGAGACGCGGGCCAAAGTGGCCGCCGAACATGGCATCGAACTGTTTGCCGATAACGCGCAAGCCATTCAGGACGCCGATGTGATCGTGATCGCGGTCAAGCCACAGGCCATGAAAGCCGTGTGCCAGGACCTGCGCCCGCACCTCAAGCCCCATCAACTGCTGGTATCCATTGCCGCCGGCATTACCTGCGCCAGCCTGCTTGACTGGCTGGGCAACCAGCCGCTGGTACGCTGCATGCCCAACACCCCGGCCCTGCTGGGCAAGGGCGTAAGTGGCCTGTTTGCCACCGCCGATGTTACCGCCGAGCAACGCCAGCAGGCTGAACAACTGCTAAGTGCCGTGGGCATTGTGGTGTGGGTGGACAGCGAAGCGCAGATCGATGCCGTGACTGCCGTGTCCGGCAGCGGCCCGGCGTACTTCTTCCTGTTGATCGAAGCCATGACCGATGCCGGCGTCAAGCTCGGCCTGCCCCGTGACGTGGCCAAGCAGCTTGCCGAGCAGACTGCACTGGGTGCCGCGCACATGGCCGTGGCCAGCGATGTCGATGCTGCCGAGCTGCGCCGCCGCGTGACCTCGCCTGCCGGTACTACTGAAGCAGCGATCAAGTCATTCCAGGCCGACGGCTTTGCCGCCACGGTCGAAAAAGCATTGAGTGCCGCCGCGCACCGCTCGGCCGAAATGGCCGAACAACTGGGTCAATAAAGGAGCACATGATGTCCGGACTTAATGGCGCTGCCATTTTCGTGATTCAAACCCTGGGTAGCCTCTACCTGCTGATCGTACTGCTGCGGTTTATCCTGCAACTGGTGCGGGCGAACTTCTACAACCCGCTGTGCCAGTTCATCGTCAAGGCCACCCAGCCGCTGCTCAAGCCGCTGCGCCGGGTGATCCCGAGCCTGTTCGGCCTGGACATGTCATCGCTGGTACTGGCGATCATCGTGCAGATGGTGATCTTCGCCGTGGTCCTGACGCTCAGCTACATGTCGTTCAACGTCTTTGGCCTGCTGCTCTGGGCGATCATTGGCGTGACTGCGCTGTTTTTGAAAGTGTTCTTCTTCGCCATGATCATCAGCGTGATCCTGTCGTGGGTGGCACCCGGCAGCACCAGCCCTGGCGCTGAACTGGTCAACCAGATCACCGAACCTGCCCTGGCCCCGTTCCGCCGCTTCCTGCCAAGCATGGGCGGCCTGGATATCTCGCCCATCCTGGCGTTTATGGTGATCCAGCTGATCCAGAGCTTCGTGATCCCGCCATTGGCCATGTACGTCGGCATGCCGGTCATCTTGTTCGGCCTGATCTGATGAGCTACTACCGTTGGGACGGCGAGGACCTGATTCTCGACTGTCACCTGCAACCCAAGGCCAGCAGCGACGAGTTCGCCGGCCTGCACGGTGACCGCCTGAAAATCCGTCTCACCGCCCCACCGGTAGAGGGCAAGGCCAACGCCCACCTGATGGCCTTTCTGGCCAAGGCGTTCGGCATAGCCAAAAGTCAGGTCAGCCTGGTGAGCGGCGAGCTTAACCGGCAGAAACGCGTGCGCTTGCATGCACCCAAAAAACTGCCGGACTTGCCGGGGCTGGCCAGGCCCTGAACCTGTGGGAGCGGGCTTGCTCGCGATACTGGCACCGCGCTCGGTCGACAAACTGCGGTGATGCAATCGCGAGCAAGCCCGCTCCCACAGAGTTTGGCTACAGGTCATAAAATCAGCCCAGACCATTGCTTGCTGCTACGCCCCCCGCTCATTAGACTTACGCCTCATTTAAATGAGAGCAGGGTCGATGCCAGCTGCCTTTCCCCCCGATTCCGTTGGTCTGGTCGTGCCGCAAACAGCGCACTTCAACGAGCCCCTGGCGCTAGCCTGCGGTCGCTCACTGCCTGCCTATGATCTGATCTACGAAACCTACGGCCACCTCAATGCCTCGGCCAGCAACGCCGTACTCATCTGTCACGCACTGTCAGGGCACCATCACGCGGCGGGCTACCACAGCGCCGATGATCGCAAGCCCGGCTGGTGGGACAGTTGCATCGGTCCCGGCAAGCCAATCGACACCAACAAGTTCTTCGTCGTCAGCCTCAACAACCTGGGCGGCTGCAACGGTTCTACCGGCCCAAGCAGCATGAACCCTGAAACCGGCCGGCCGTTTGGCGCCGAGTTCCCGGTGTTGACCGTTGAAGATTGGGTCCACAGTCAGGCTCGCCTGGCGGGCAGGCTGGGCATCAGCCAATGGGCCGCCGTGATCGGCGGCAGCCTGGGTGGCATGCAGGCGCTGCAGTGGAGCATCAGTTACCCTGATCGCCTGCGCCATTGCCTGGCGATTGCCTCGGCGCCCAAATTGTCCGCGCAAAATATCGCGTTCAACGAAGTCGCTCGTCAGGCCATCCTTACCGACCCCGAGTTCCACGGCGGTTCGTTCCAGGAAAAAGGCGTGATTCCCAAGCGCGGCCTGATGCTGGCACGCATGGTCGGGCATATCACCTACCTGTCCGATGACTCGATGGGCGAAAAATTCGGCCGTGGCCTGAAGAACGAAAACCTCAACTACGACTTCCACAGCGTCGAGTTCCAGGTCGAGAGCTACCTGCGTTATCAGGGCGAAGAGTTCTCCGGGCGTTTCGACGCCAACACTTACCTGTTGATGACCAAGGCGCTGGACTACTTCGACCCGGCGGCCAACTTTGACGACGACCTGGCCAAAACCTTTGCCGGGGCCAAGGCACGCTTCTGCGTGATGTCGTTCACCACCGACTGGCGCTTCTCGCCGGCCCGCTCGCGGGAGCTGGTGGATGCATTGATGGCCGCGAAAAAAGACGTCTGCTACCTGGAAATCGACGCTCCGCAAGGCCATGACGCCTTTCTGATCCCGATTCCGCGCTACCTGCAAGCCTTCAGCAATTACATGAACCGCATAGAACTGTGAGAACGCCATGAGAGCCGACCTGGAAATCATCCAAGACTGGATCCCCGCCGGCAGCCGCGTGCTCGACCTTGGTTGTGGTGATGGCGAACTGCTGAGCTGGCTGCGCGACAACAAGCAAGTCACCGGTTACGGCCTGGAAAACGACCCGGACAACATTGCCGAATGTGTGGCCAAGGGCATCAACGTCATCGAGCAAGACCTCGACAAGGGCCTGGGCAACTTCGCCAGCAACAGCTTTGATATCGTGGTCATGACCCAGGCGCTGCAAGCCGTGCACTACCCCGACCGGATCCTCGATGAAATGCTGCGCGTCGGTCGCCAGTGCATCATCACCTTTCCGAACTTCGGCCACTGGCGTTGCCGCTGGTACCTGGCCAGCAAGGGGCGGATGCCGGTCTCCGAATTCCTGCCTTACACCTGGTACAACACGCCGAACATTCACTTCTGTACTTTCGAAGACTTCGAGGCGCTGTGCCGCGAGCGCGAAGCACAAGTGATCAACCGCCTTGCCGTAGATCAACAACACCGACACGGGTGGGCGAGCAAGATATGGCCTAACCTGTTGGGCGAGATTGGCATTTATCGTGTCAGCAGTCCCGGCCTTCAGGATCATCAGGTCGCGGTCTAAACCAGCAAGTTCTAAGGAGAGTGACAATGGGTCGTATTGGATTACTACTGCTTTCGATGTGTTTTGGCATGCAGGCTTTTGCCGGTGACGGCACATCTGCCCAGCGTCAACAGACGTTTGGCGACACAACGGTGTATTACAACGCGTTCCCGTCGACTTTCCTGACGCCGGAAATCGCCAACGAATTTGAAGTCACCCGCAGCAAAACCAATGCGGTGCTCAACATCACCCTGAACAAGGGCGGCAAGAACATTGCCGCCAACGTTCAAGGCACGGTTCGGACGGGCGATGCCAAGCCGATACCCTTGACCTTCCGTCAGGTGGGCAAGAACGGCGAAATCAATTATCTGGCCCAGTTCCCGGTGGCCGGGCCGCAGACCTTCACCTTCAAAGTGGATGTGAAGGCAGGCGGCGCTACCTCTGAAACCATCCAATTTTCTCAAATGGTCGCTCCAATCGAATGATGAACCTCACGCAACTGGTACTGGCTAGCCACAACGCCGGCAAACTCAAAGAACTTCAGGCCATGCTCGGCGAGTCGGTGCAGTTGCGCTCGATTGGAGAATTCAGCAGCGTTGAGCCGGAAGAAACCGGCTTGTCGTTTGTTGAGAACGCAATTCTTAAAGCCCGCAATGCCGCACGCCTCTCGGGCTTGCCGGCACTGGCCGACGACTCGGGGCTGGCCGTGGACTTTCTCGGCGGCGCGCCGGGCATTTATTCGGCACGTTATGCAGACGGCAAAGGCGACGCGGCCAACAACGCCAAGCTGCTCGACGCCCTCAAAGACGTGCCCGAGGCAGAGCGCAGTGCACAGTTTGTCTGCGTGCTGGCACTGGTACGCCACGCCGACGACCCGCTGCCGATCATCTGTGAAGGCCTGTGGCACGGGCGCATCCTGCCTGCAGCCAGCGGCGAACACGGTTTCGGCTATGACCCGCTGTTCTGGGTACCGGAGCGCAACTGCTCCAGCGCCGAACTCAGCCCCACGGAGAAAAACCAGCTGAGCCACCGTGCGCGCGCCATGGTTTTGCTGCGTCAGCGTTTGGGCCTGAAATGACCCACGACACACCTCCACAGCCGCTCTATCTGGGCGCGGCTGGCTTTACCCAGCAGGCGCCGCGCGCGCCGCTGAGCCAATTGCCCCCTCTGTCGCTGTATATCCATATTCCGTGGTGCGTGCGCAAATGCCCGTATTGCGACTTCAACTCCCACACCGCCAGCCCGGTGCTGCCCGAAGACGAATACGTCGACGCGCTGCTGGCCGACCTCGATCAGGACCTGCACGCTGTTTATGGTCGCGAGCTCAGCTCGATCTTCTTCGGCGGCGGCACACCGAGCCTGTTCAGCGCACACGCTCTGGGGCGCCTGCTAAAAGGCGTTGAAGCGCGCATCCCGTTTGCCAGTGATATCGAAATCACCCTGGAAGCCAACCCGGGCACATTCGAGCAGGAAAAGTTCGTGGCTTACCGCAAGCTGGGCATCAATCGCCTGTCGATCGGTATCCAGAGCTTCCAGCAAGAGAAGCTGCAGGCCCTGGGTCGCATCCACAACGGCGATGAAGCTGTGCGTGCAGCCTCAATGGCGCGACTGGCGGGCTTTGACAACTTCAACCTGGACCTGATGCACGGCTTGCCCGATCAGTCCCTGGAGGACGCCCTGAGCGACCTGCGCCAGGCTATTGCGCTCAAGCCGACGCATCTGTCGTGGTATCAGCTGACCCTGGAGCCCAATACGGTGTTCTGGAACCAGCCCCCCGTGCTGCCGGAAGACGACACCCTGTGGGACATTCAGGAAGCCGGTCAAGCGCTGCTCGCCGAGCACGGCTACACCCAGTACGAAGTGTCGGCCTACGCCCAGCCCGGCCGGCCGGCGCGGCACAATCTCAATTACTGGAGTTTCGGCGACTTTATCGGCATCGGCGCTGGCGCCCACGGCAAACTGAGCCATCCTGATGGCCGTATCGTGCGCACCTGGAAAACTCGTCTGCCAAAGGACTACCTGAATCCAGCGAAATCCTTTCAAGCAGGAGAGAAAGCTCTTACAGCAGAAGAGCTGCCATTTGAGTTTCTAATGAACGCCTTGCGCCTGACCGACGGCGTTGACTCGGCGCTCTACCCTCAGCGCACGGGGTTACCACTGGACAGCTTGAGCACTGGACGCAAAGCAGCCGAACAAAGTGGCTTATTGCAGGTCGAACCGTCACGCCTGGCGGCAACTGCCCGGGGCCAGCTGTTTCTCAATGACCTGTTGCAGCACTTTTTGACCTAAGGAAATCGAATGGACTTGGTACTCGACCTGCTTGCCAACGTATCGCGCTGGAGCCGCAGTCACCTCTCGGAGATCGCTCTGGCCTTGATTGGCTGTGTACTGGTGCTGTTCGGTGCCGACTTCAAGGGCTGGGTCGAACAACGTCTGGGCAGCATTGCGGGCGCCCTGCGCGTGCCGCTGATGGCCCTGCTTTGCCTGATCGGCAGCGGTGCGGCCCTGATCTACGCCACGCCCTGGGTCGAACGCGGGTTGAGCCAGTTCAACAACTACAGCCTGGCACCGGTGCTGTTGGTGGTGCTGGTATTGATCGGGGTGGTGGCGGATCGGCGCTGAAGAACACCCAGGATATCGTGTGGGAGCGGGCTTGCTCGCGATACAGGCTACGCGGTGCATCTGATTCACCGCTGTGATGCCATCGCGAGCAAGCCCGCTCCCACAGATTTCGTACGAACTTCACCGACCCCAAAGCAGGGTGGGGCCGGTGACTGAAAAACCGCTTAAGCCAGTTTTTCGAACTTCAAATCCCACACACCGTGCCCAAGACGTTCGCCGCGGCGTTCGAACTTGGTCACCGGGCGCTCAGGCGGACGTGGCACGCACTTGCCGTCTTCAGCCAGATTGCGGTAACCCGGCGCGACGTTCATCACTTCCAGCATGTATTCAGCATACGGTTCCCAGTCGGTAGCCATGTGCAACACGCCGCCAACCTTGAGCTTGGAGCGCACCAGTTCGGCGAAGGACGCTTGCACGATCCGGCGCTTGTGGTGACGGCTCTTGTGCCAAGGGTCCGGGAAGAACAGCAGCAGGCGATCAAGGCTGTTGTCTGCCACGCAGCGGGTCAGGACTTCGATTGCATCGCAATCGTATACCCGCAAGTTGGTCAGGCCCTGGGTCAACACGCCGTTAAGCAGCGCGCCCACACCCGGACGGTGAACCTCTACGCCGATAAAGTCCTGTTCAGGCGAAGCCGCTGCCATTTCCAGCAGGGAATGGCCCATGCCAAAACCGATCTCCAGGGTGCGCGGCGCAGAGCGACCAAACACCTGGTCGAAATCGACCGGCGCGTCAGCCAGTGGCAGTACATACAGCGGCGTGCCTTGGTCGAGGCCGCGTTGCTGGCCTTCGGTCATGCGCCCGGCGCGCATCACAAAACTCTTGATGCGACGGTGTTGGCGATCGTCGCCTTCTTCCGGGATTGGGGTGTCTAGTGATTCAGTCATCAGTGGCTCTTACTTGATCAGACCATCCAGCGGCGAAGAGGCGCTGGCATAGAGTTTTTTCGGCATGCGCCCGGCCAGGTACGCCAGGCGGCCCGCCACAATGGCGTGTTTCATGGCTTCGGCCATGATGATCGGATGCTGGGCATTGGCGATGGCCGAGTTCATCAGCACCGCTTCGCAGCCCATTTCCATGGCGATGGTCGCGTCGGAGGCAGTGCCCACACCCGCATCGACCAGTACCGGAATTTTCGCTTCTTCAAGAATGATGCGCAGGTTATAGGGATTGCAGATCCCCAGACCGGTGCCAATCAGGCCAGCCAACGGCATCACGGCAATACAGCCCATGGCTTCCAGCTCGCGGGCAATGATCGGATCATCGCTGGTGTACACCATTACGTCGAAACCGTCCTTGACCAGAATCTCGGCGGCCTTGAGGGTTTCGATCACGTTGGGGAACAGGGTTTTCTGGTCGGCCAGCACTTCAAGCTTGACCAGCTTGTGGCCATCGAGCAATTCACGGGCCAGGCGGCAGGTACGTACGGCTTCAACCGCGTCATAGCAGCCTGCAGTGTTGGGCAGGATGGTGTAGCGATCCGGCGGCAACACATCGAGCAGGTTCGGCTCGCCCGGGTTCTGACCGATGTTGGTGCGGCGTACGGCGACGGTGACGATCTCGGCACCCGAGGCTTCAATGGCCAGGCGGGTTTCTTCAAGGTCACGGTACTTGCCGGTGCCCACCAGCAGGCGCGACTGGTAAGTACGGCCGGCCAGGGTAAAAGGCTTGTCGCTGCGAACGTTGCTCATCGGGAATCCTCTTTAATTATGTGCACTTGCGGGTCGAGCATGATGGGCAGGGCAAAAACCTAGCCGCCACCGATGGCATGCACCACTTCGACCTGGTCACCGGCTTTGAGTACCGTCTCGGCATGCTGGCTGCGCGGGACAATGTCCAGGTTCAGCTCGACCGCAACCCTGCGGCCGGTCAGTTCCTGACGGGCCAGCAAGTCGGCGACGGTCTCGCCGTCGGGTAGTTCAAAGGATTCACCGTTCAACTGAATGAGCATGCGCGACGCTGCCTTCATTTTAAGGGGCCAGCATTCTAGCCCGATCAGTCAGGCCGACCCAAGCCATTCATCTTGCAGGCTCAGCTCAGGCGCCAGGCGGCCAGCCCCAAACACAGCCAGCCGGCCAGAAATGCCAGGCCGCCGAAGGGCGTGATGATCCCCAGCTTGCTGATGCCGGTCATGGTCAGCACATACAAGCTGCCGGAAAACAGCACAATGCCGACAGCAAAACAGACACCTGCCCAGGTCACCAGGCGCCCGGGCAGATGAGTGGCCAGCAAGGCCACGCCAAACAGGGCCAGGGTGTGGACCAACTGGTAGGTCACGCCTGTATGAAAAATAGCCAGATACTGTTCAGTCAGGCGGCCTTTAAGGCCATGGGCCGCGAAAGCACCCAAAGCAACACCGGTAAAGCCGAAGAATGCGGCCAGCATCAAAAAAACGCGCAGCATGGGGTTACTCCAGTCAGGATCATGGAATGGCGCAGGGTCTGTATAATGGCCCGCTCAACGGGTTCGGCCAAGTCATCCATGCTGCGTTTTCTTGTTCATCGCTTTCTCAAGGTCCTGCTCTGGTTCGCAGTGGGCAGCGCATTGCTGGTGCTGGTTTTTCGCTGGGTACCGCTTCCCGGCACGGCGCTGATGGTCGAACGCAAGGTCGAGTCATGGCTTGACGGCCAGCCGATTGACCTGCAGCGCAGTTGGCGGCCGTGGGATGAAATATCCGACGAACTGAAAGTTGCGGTCATGGCAGGTGAGGATCAGAAATTCCCCGAGCACTGGGGTTTTGACTTCGGGGCGATCAGGGCTGCGCTGATCCACAACGAACAAGGCGGAACGCTGCGCGGTGCCAGTACGCTGAGCCAGCAAGTGTCGAAGAACCTGTTTTTGTGGTCCGGTCGCAGCTGGCTGCGCAAAGGCCTGGAAGCCTGGTTTACCGCGTTGATCGAGGTGTTGTGGCCCAAGCAGCGGATTCTTGAGGTGTACCTCAATAGTGCGGAGTGGGATGAAGGCGTGTTCGGCGCCGAGGCCGCAGCGCAGCATCACTTTGGCGTGAGTGCCAAAAACCTTACGCGCCAGCAGGCCAGTTATCTGGCGGCCGTGCTGCCCAGCCCGCTGAACTGGAGTGCAAGCCACCCCAGCACCTATGTCAGCCGCCGCGCCGGGTGGATTCGTCAGCAGATGAGCCAGTTGGGGGGCGACAGCTATCTCACCACACTGAACAACTCACGCAAGGCGCCTTGGGCGGGCTAACCTGAAAATCTGCAAGCCCCTCACCCCAGCCCTCTCCCAAAGGGAGAGGGGGCCGATCTCCAGCGAGTTCAAAATCCACGTCAACCCCGATCAAGCGGCTGGGGTGAGGGCCAAGCACTCACTCAGCAATCCGGTTTGTCCGCTGTATAGCGCCGCGCCGGGTTTACCGCCGCACCAAACTCACGCAGTGCCTTGGCGCCAATCAACAGCGGGTAGTTGAAGCTGCTCCGGTCGGTGAGGTTGACCTCCACCGTGCGTTTGACATCACCCAGGCACATTTCCAGATCGACCACCGGGCGCTTGGCGCTTTCGGGGGTTTCCCGGTCTTCATCTTCATCGGCGCGGCTTTTGATCTTGCTGATGCGCGCCACCTTATGTTCATACACTTTGCTGCTGGCACCTTCGGTGGCCAGCTGGAAGCGCACCCACTCTTCACCGTCACGGGTAAAGGTCTGGATATTTTTGGCCGACAGCGACGCGGTCAAGGCACCCGTGTCCATCTTGGCTTTAAGGGTCTCGCCGATTTCCGGCAATTTGATGTACTCGTAACGCCCGTAAAGGGTCGGCTCGGCGGCCATCACCGGCAGCGCCAATACAGACAGCAACGCAAGAACAGACTTCATGCAGGCATTTCCTTTGAAAAAGTAAGAGTTAGACCACTTATCCACAGTAGGTTCACACTGGGTGTGTGGGAGCGAGCCTGCTCGCGATACTGGCGACCTGGTGAGTCTGCTTCACCGCGTTGAGGCTATCGCGAGCAGGCTCGCTCCCACAAGGTCCATGGATTTGGCGTTCAGCACCAGTCTGCTTATCATGGCCAGTCCTTAAACGTTCAAGAGTTGCTTATGCGCCGCCTGCTCACCGGCTGTCTGGTTACCCTGCTGTTGCTGTGCAACACCCTGATCCTGTTCGGGCCGTTGATGCTGTTTGCCCTGCTCAAACTGGCATCGTCGGGGCGCCTGCGCGATTACAATTCGCGGGCGGTGATGTGGATTGCCGAAACCTGGTCCGAAATCGACAAACGCATTTTTGCCCTGTGCCTGCCCACCCAATGGGATATTCGCGGCGCCGAAGGTCTGAGCCGCGATACCTCGTATCTGGTGATCAGCAACCACCAGTCGTGGGTCGATATCCCCGCGTTAATGCAGGGCCTGAACCGGCGCACGCCGTTCTTCAAATTCTTCCTGAAAAAAGAACTGATCTGGGTCCCCTTTCTGGGCCTGGCATGGTGGGCGCTCGACTACCCGTTCATGAAGCGCTATTCCAAGGCCTTTCTGGCCAAACATCCGCAGCTCAAAGGCGAAGACCTGAAGATCACCCGGGCTGCCTGCGAACTGTTCAAGCGCCAGCCGGTGACGATCGTCAATTACCTCGAGGGCACGCGCTTTACCCCGGCCAAACACGCGCAACAACATTCACCCTATACCTGGCTGCTCAAGCCCAAGGCAGGCGGGGTGGCGTTTGTGCTGGCGGCGATGGGCGAACAGCTGGATGCCGTGCTCGACGTGACCGTGGTGTATCCACAGGCAAAGATTCCGGGCTTTTGGCAGTTGATCAGCGGGCAGGTGCCCAAGGTGATTGTCGATATACAGACCCGCGAACTGGATCCGGCATTGTGGCAGGGGGATTACGAAAACGACCCGGTGTTTCGTGAGCAGGTCCAGAGCTGGGTCAACCAGCTCTGGAACCTGAAAGACCAGCGTATCAGCACCTTGCGTGCCGAGCGCGGCTAGCCTTTAAACGCCCCAGGCGCTGCCCAGCTTGCTCAGCAGCGAAGTGCTGACGTTCTGGCCCTTGAAGTAGTCCAGCAGTACCGGAGCAAACTTGGCAACCATACCGTCCTGCATGCCCAGCGCCGTGAATGCGGCGTTCAGCTGGTCAGTGTTGGCCACGTTGCTGACAGCGCTGGTCGCGGTCTCGGAAACACCGCTGGATTTGCCCAGCAGGCCGCCCAACTGGCTCAACTGACCCAGGGCACCGGCGCCAGCCAGCTTGTTCACGCCCGGCACTTGCTGGGTCAGTTCGGAGTAGTCGCTGGAGGTCAGCTGGTTTTTCGCCAGGCTCAACATCGCGCCAATACCGCCCGCTGCCTGCTCAGGCTTGACGCCCAGCTCGTTGACCTTGGTCAGCATCTGCACGGCCTGGGCCGATTTGTCCGTGGTGGCGCCATTACCGTTGCCACCCTGAACCTGCGCGGCCACGTTGGCTACGTCGCTCAGGCTGAAACCTGCGAACACCGGGCTCGCTGCCACGGTCATCAATGTTGCCAGTGCCACGCCGCTCAACTTTTTCATCGCTTCAACCTCTAGAACCAAAAAGCCGCCCGCCAGGGAGCGGTAAAACTATGGGTAAGACCCAAAAACCGGGCAGATGTTCCCAAGTGCCACTATCGGGTCAAACGGTCTGTAATCTTAATTGAAAACGAGTGCATCCGCTGAGCCCTTGCCTGCGTATACAGAGCAGCGAGGTAACTCACATGATTGGAACAACCCTATACCCTGAACTACCCTCAACCGACAACTGGTCTGAAGTCCTGGCTTTTTTTGAGGGGAGAACAGCTATTTTAACCGCCAATACCGATTACCTTGAAAAGCTGTTGGCCCAATGTTCATTGGGTAATCGACGCGCCTTTGAAACCCTCTACCGCAGCGTGGCCCCGCGCTTGTACAGCGTGGCCTTGCGCTGCATGGGCCGACGCGACCTGGCAGAGGATGTGGTGCAGGAAAGTTTTGTGCGTATCTGGCACAGCGCCTCACGTTACGAAGCCCATTTGTCGGCACCGCTGACCTGGATGATCACCATCACCCGCAACCAGGCCATCGACCAGTTGCGCAAACACCGTGAATTGCCCTTGAGTGACCAGCAGCAAGACAACGTGGCCGATGACAGTCCCAGCGCCCTCGACCAACTGGGCAGCGCCCGTGAAGCCTGCGCCCTCAACCAGTGCCTGGAACAACTCGAAGGCATGCAACTCCAGAGCATCACCAGCGCCTACTTCCATGGGCTGAGCGCCAGCGAGCTGGCACAGCAACTGGCTGCACCCCTCGGTTCGGTCAAATCCTGGATTCGCCGGGGTATGCAGCGACTGCGCAGGTGCCTCGAATCATGAACTATCAAACACCCGAGTTACGCCGTGCGCTGACCGCCGATTACGCCATCGGGCTGATGCCGCCCACGGCCCGCAGGCGTTTTGAGCACCTGCTGCAGGGCGACGCGCTCCTGCGCGCCGAACTGGCCCGCTGGCTGGAACACCTCAACCTGCTGACCGAGCCACTGATCGAGCAACCCGTACCGGATCGCGTGTGGCGGGCCATCGTGGCCCGTATCGAGCCGCAAACCCTGCATGTGCCGGCAAAGCGTCCGTTCTGGAACTGGCTGCGTTTGAGTGCACTTGCCTGCTCATTGCTGATCGTCGTGACTGCCGGCCTGCTCTACAACCGCGACAGCGTGCAATACAAAGCCACCCTGCTCAGCGGCACTGCGCAGCCCGGCCTGAGCATCGAGGCCCACAGCGATTATCTGAAAGTAAAACCGCTGGAGCTGTCGGCGGTGGATGGGGGCAGCAGCCTGGAACTGTGGGCGATACCGGTTGAAGGCAAACCGGTATCCCTTGGACTGATCCCCCGCGATGGCGATGGCCGCATAACCCTTAGCCAAAGTCAGCAGCAACTCATCAGGGTGCCGGTGGTGCTCGCCGTGAGCCTGGAACCGCAAGGCGGCTCGCCAACCGGTCAACCGACGGGCCCCGTGCTGTATCAGGGGCCGCTGGCCAGCCTGTAAAAACAATCCACGCAGTTGTGGGAGCGGGCTTGCTCGCGATGCAGACAACTCGGTACATCTCAATAACCGAGGTGCTGCAATCGCGGGCAAGCCCGCTCCCACAGGGTTGGCGCTGGTGTTTATGCCTTGCTGAACATCCGGTGCGGGTCGATCACGAACTTCTTCGGCACACCGGCATCGAACTCGCCATAGCCCCGCGGCGCGTCGTCCAGGCTGATCACTTCAACACCTACGATGTCAGCGATCTTGATCCGGTCCCACATGATCGCCTGCATCAGCTGGCGGTTGTATTTCATCACTGGCGTCTGCCCGGTGTGGAAGCTGTGGGACTTGGCCCAGCCCAACCCGAAGCGGATGCTCAGGCTGCCCTTCTTCGCCGCCGCGTCTACCGCACCCGGGTCTTCGGTCACATACAGGCCCGGAATGCCGATCTTGCCCGCCACCCGCACCACGCCCATCAGCGAGTTGAGCACCGTGGCCGGTGCTTCATGCTTGACCCCGTCATGGCCGTGCCCGCGAGCTTCAAAACCCACTGCATCCACCGCACAATCCACTTCCGGCTCGCCCAGCAGTTCGGCGATCTGTTCGTGCAGGGGCGTATCTTTGGACAGGTCGGCAATTTCAAAACCCTGCGCCTTGGCGTGGGCCAGACGAATCGGATTAACGTCACCGACAATCACCACCGCCGCACCCAGCAAGCGCGCCGAAGCCGCAGCCGCCAGACCCACCGGGCCAGCACCGGCGATATACACCGTGCTGCCAGGGCCAACGCCAGCAGTGACGGCGCCGTGATAGCCGGTGGGCAGGATGTCGGAGAGGCAGGTCAGGTCGCGGATTTTTTCCATCGCCGCATCGCGATTCGGCAGCTTGAGCAGGTTGAAATCGGCGTAAGGCACCAATACATATTCAGCCTGACCGCCAACCCAGTCGCCCATGTCCACGTAACCATATGCGCCGCCGGGACGGGCCGGGTTGACGGTCAGGCACACGCCGGTGTTCTGTTCCTTGCAGCTGCGGCAGCGGCCGCACGCCACGTTGAACGGCACCGAAACCAGGTCGCCGACTTTCAGGTGTTCCACATCACGCCCGGCCTCGATCACCTCGCCGGTGATCTCATGACCCAGCACCAGCCCGGTTTGCGCCGTGGTGCGGCCACGCACCATATGCTGGTCGGAGCCGCAGATATTGGTCGACACTACCCGCAGGATTACGCCGTGGTGGATGGGCTTGCCCTGAGGGTTCTGCATCTTGGGGAAAGGAATGCTTTGCACTTCAACCTGGCCGTTGCCCAGGTACACCACACCGCGATTGTCAGCCATCGTATTCACCCTTAGTTGTTATTGGCGGGATTAACTTTCTGCTTGCAGCTTAGAAGGTGGCGCGGGCTCACAGCACCACGGTACGACCTCCATTTAGGAAAACGCGCCGCTCAATGTGATAGCCCACGCCTCGCGCCAGGGTTTGCGCTTCGATGTCACGGCCCTTGGCGATCAGGTCTTCGGGGTAGTGGCTGTGGTCTACCACCTCGACGCCCTGGGCAATGATCGGGCCTTCGTCGAGGTCGTTGTTGATGTAATGGGCGGTAGCACCGACCAGTTTGACGCCCTTCTCGTAGGCCTGATGATAGGGCTTGGCGCCCTTGAAGCCGGGCAGCAGGGAGTGGTGAATGTTGATCGCCTTGCCGTCGAGCTTGCGACACAGCTCGGGGGACAGCACTTGCATATAGCGGGCGAGGATCACCAGCTCGGCGCCGGTGTCTTCGATCACCTGCCAAACCTTGGCCTCCTGCGCGGGCTTGTTGGCCGGGTCGAGGGCGAAGTGGTGGTAGGGGATGCCGTGCCACTGCGCCAGAGGCTCCAGATCGGGGTGATTGGAGACCACGGCCACCACGTCCATCGACAACTGGCCAATGCGCTGGCGATAGAGCAGGTCGTTGAGGCAGTGGTCAGCCTTGGACACCATAATCAGCACTTTGGGCCGATGGTGTGGCGGCGTCAGTTCGAACGTCATGCCAAAGGCCTGGCCGCGCTCGGCCAGGCCGGCGCGAAATTCATGTTCATCGAAGCCGTCGGGCTGGCGGAACTCAACGCGGATAAAAAAACGCGCCGAACGCTGATCGTCGAAGGAATGGTGTTCGGTGACGTAGCAGCGGTGCTCAAACAGATAACGCGTCACCGCGTCGACGGTGCCCAGCAGGCTCGGGCAGTCGGCGGTCAGGATCCAGGTGTCGGGGGCGCGGCTCATGGCGGGAGTCCTTGGTTGTTGTTGGAATGCGCACGTACAGGTGTGGGAGCGGGCTTGCCCGCGATGCAAACAACTCGGTGCATCCGGTTGACCGAGGGGCTGCCATCGCGAGCAAGCCCGCTCCCACAGGGGACAGCAGGCGGGTTTACGCCTCCACGCTCAACCCGTATTCAGCCGCCGCATCCTGCAACCATAACCACCAGTAATCCGAAAAACTGCGGCGGATCAGCAGTTCCCAGGTGTCTTCGCCGGTATGACGAATCACCAGCTGCGACTTGGCGAAGACCGTGCCCACCGCCTTGCCCACCGGGAAATTGTCGGGGTGTACGTCATAACTGGTGGACTTCATCAGCACCTCGCGCACCTTCGGCCCGCTCAGTTCCAGCAGCTGTTGCCCGCCACTGACGTTGACCACCGAAATATGCAGCCCCGCCAGCGCCGCCCGCAGGGCTTGCTCCACGGCGAACTCCTGGCCACCGGGGACGATCAGCAGCCACTCATCCGGCCCCATCCATTGCAGCGAGGTATCAGCGTTGGCCACCAGGCTCAGGGCCACGGGCAGTTCCAGGCCCAGGGCCTTGTGCACGCCTTCGGCAAAGGCCGGGTCTTTGGCGTCACCGCGCAGGGTCAGGTGGCCCAGCAGTTTTTTCTCGCGTACGGTCACGCCAGGGTTTTTCCGGCCCTTGCCGATCAGGCCGGCCAGGCTGGCATGGTGCAGCGAGGATTCGGCTTTGGCGCCCGACTCCGGGCGCTGTTGGTATACGTTGGCTGTGGTCATGAGATCACCCATTCAAATATTCTGCCGGTCGCCTTTCGGGTCGAAGAACACCGAAGACACAATTTCAGCCTCGATCACGCTGCCGTCGACCTGGGGCGAGAACACCCGTTCGCCGATACGCTTCAAGCCGCCCTTGACCACACCCATGGCAAATGAATAACCCAGTGAGTTGTGGGCATAACTCGACGTCACGTGGCCGACCATGGTCATCGGGATCGACTGCTTGGCATCGAACACCAGTTGCGCGCCTTCGGGCAGCCATTGGGTCGGGTTAATGGGCTTGAGCCCCACCAGCTGCTTGCGCTGGTCACGTACGCAGTCTTCACGGTTCATGCCGCGCCAGCCGATCCACGAGAATGGTTTGGTGCGGCCCACGCACCAGCCCATGTTCAGGTCGTCGGGGGTCATGGAACCGTCAGTGTCCTGACCAACGATGATGAAGCCCTTCTCGGCCCGCAACACGTGCATGGTCTCGGTGCCATAAGGGGTGAGGTTGTACTGCTTGCCCGCCTCGACGATTTTTTCCAGCACGCCCATGGCGTAGTCAGCCTGGATATTGACCTCGTAGGACAGCTCGCCGGTAAACGAGATACGGAACACCCGCGCCGGCACACCGCCCACCAGGCCTTCTTTCCAGGTCATGAACGGGAACGCCTCGCGATCCAGATCAATGTCGGTCACTTCGCTCAGCAACTTGCGGCTATTGGGGCCGGACAAGGTCAGGGTCGCGTAGTGGTCGGTGACCGAGGTGAAGTAGACCTTCAATTCGGGCCATTCGGTCTGCTGGTAAATTTCCAGCCACTGCAACACACGGGCCGCGCCGCCGGTAGTGGTGGTCATGACGAAATGATTGTCGGCCAGGCAGGCCGTCACGCCGTCGTCGAAGACCATGCCGTCTTCCTTGCACATCAGCCCGTAGCGGGCCTTGCCCACATCAAGTTTGGTCCAGGCATTGGTGTAGATACGGTTGAGAAACTCGCGGGCATCCGGGCCCTGGATGTCGATCTTGCCCAGGGTAGAGGCATCGAGAATGCCGACGCTGTCACGCACCGCTTTGCATTCGCGCTTGACCGCCGCATGCATGTCTTCGCCGTTACGCGGGAAGTACCACGGCCGTTTCCACTGGCCGACGTCTTCAAATTCAGCGCCTTGCTTGACGTGCCAGGCTTGCAGCGCGGTGTAGCGCACCGGCTCGAAAATATGCCCGCAATGGCGCCCCGCCACCGCGCCGAAGGTCACCGGCGTGTAGTTGGGGCGGAACATGGTGGTGCCCATCTGCGGGATGGTCACGTTCAGCGAGCGGGCGGCAATGGCCAGGCCGTTGACGTTGCCCAGCTTGCCTTGATCCGTGCCGAAGCCCAGCGCGGTATAGCGTTTGACGTGCTCAACCGACTCGAACCCTTCACGGGTCGCCAGTTCGATGGCCGCAGCAGTGACGTCGTTTTGCAGGTCGACAAATTGCTTCGGTGCCCGCGCCGTACCTTTTTCGTGGGGCACATGGAACAGCGCCAGGGTCGGTTCCTGCAGCTGATTCAGGGCTTTGGGCAACACCCCTTCCACGGCCTTGAAACCGGCTTCGCTGGCCGCACGTGCGCCGCCCTCAAAACCATCGGCCAGGCTGTCGCCCAGCGGGTAGACACCATTGATACCGCCCACACATACGCGCTTTTGCGGTGCTTCGCCGGGGACGAAACCGAGAATATCTTCACGCCAGGTCGGCTTGCCGCCCAGGTGCGAGGCCAAGTGAACCACCGGGCTGTAGCCGCCCGAAGTGGCCAGCAAATCGCACTCCAGCCACTCGCCGGGGCTGGCAACGCTGAGAGCCTTGACGTCGATCGCCGCCACTCGTGCACCCGTTACATGCTTGCTGCCACGGGCTTCGATCACCGCACTCCCGGTGAGGATGCGAATGCCTTTGGCCCGAGCTTCTTCGACCAGCGCACCACGGGGGTTGCTGCGTGCATCGGCAACAGCAACCACTTGCTGGCCGGCGTCGAGCCAGTCCAGGGCTACGCGGTAGGCATGATCGTTGTTGGTACTGAGCACCAGTTTTTTGCCCGGTGCCACGCCATAGCGGCGCACATAGGTGGACACGGCTCCGGCGAGCATATTGCCCGGTACGTCGTTGTTGCCGTACACCAACGGCCGCTCGCAGGCACCGGTGGCTAATACCACGCGCTTGGCCCGGACCCGGTGAATACGCTGGCGTACCTGACCGATAGGGGCGCGATCGCCGAGGTGATCGGTGATACGTTCGTGAATAGTCAGGAAGTTGTGGTCGTGATAGCCGTTCACCGTCGCGCGGGGCAACAGGATCACGTCGGGTAGCGTCTTGAGTTCGGCGATCACCTTGGCCACCCACTCCATGGCCGGTTTGCCGTCCAGGCTTTCGCGGCTGTCGAGCAGGCTGCCGCCGAATTCTTCCTGTTCATCGGCGATGATCACCCGCGCACCGCTGCGCGCTGCTGCCAGTGCCGCGGCCAGACCTGCAGGGCCTGCGCCGACAATCAGCACGTCGCAGTGGTGGTTCATATAGTCGTAGGTGTCGGGATCGTTCTGGGTCGGCGAGCGACCCAGGCCTGCGGCTTTGCGGATGTACTTCTCGTAAGTCATCCAGAACGACTGCGGGTACATAAAAGTTTTGTAGTAAAAGCCCGGCGGCATCAGCTTGCCGCCGACCTTGCCGAGGATGCCCATCACATCATTGTTGACGTTGGGCCAGCCGTTGGTGCTGGTGGCCACCAGGCCCTGGTACAAAGCCTGCTGCGTGGCGCGCACGTTGGGGATTTGCGTGGCCTCGGTGGCACCGATCTGCAACACCGCGTTGGGCTCTTCAGCACCGGCGGCGTAAATGCCTCGGGGCCGGGAATATTTGAAACTGCGGCCAATCACGTCAACGCCGTTGGCCAGCAAAGCGGCCGCCAGGCTGTCGCCCTCGTAGCCTTTGTATTGTTGACCGTTGAATGTGAAGCTCAGCACCTTGGTGCGGTCAACGCGGCCGCCATTGGGCAAGCGATGGGTCTGGCTCATACTTTTTCTCCCAGCTCGCGGGTGGCCGTGGTGGCCGCAGGTACTGCCTGCTCAGTGAACTGCGGCTTGCTGCCGATCAGGTAGGTTTCAAGAATTTCGTAGGTCACGGTATTGCGCGTGGCATTGAAAAACTGCCGGCAACCGGCGACGTGGTTCCACAGTTCGTGGTGCAGGCCACGGGGGTTGTCGCGAAAGAACAGGTAGTCGCCCCATTCTGCGTCGGTGCAACTGCCAGGGTCGAGCGGGCGCGGGATATGCGCCTGGCCGCTGGCGTGGAATTCCTCTTCGGAGCGAAGCTCGCCGCAATGGGGACAGAAGATATGCAACATGGGTATTTCTCCTGTTAGTGGGCGACAGCGGCAGCGCCGTGTTCGTCGATCAGGGCACCGGTGTGGAACCGGTCAATGGAAAACGGCGCGGCCAGCGGGTGCATCTCGCCCTTGGCCAGACTGGCAGCAAACACGTTGCCCGAACCCGGCGTGGCCTTGAATCCACCCGTGCCCCAGCCGCAGTTAAAGAACAGATTGGGCACCGGGGTTTTCGAGATGATCGGGCAGGCGTCGGGTGTGGTGTCGACGATGCCGCCCCACTGACGGTTCATGCGCACGCGGGACAACACGGGGAACATTTCCACAATCGCCTGGATCGTGTGCTCGATCACCGGATACGAACCGCGCTGGCCGTAGCCGACCCAACCGTCAATACCCGCGCCGATCACCAGGTCGCCCTTGTCGGACTGGCTGATATAGCCGTGTACGGCGTTGGACATGATCACGCTGTCGATAATCGGCTTGATCGGCTCCGACACCAGCGCTTGCAGCGGGTGGGATTCGATCGGCAGGCGAAAGCCGGCCTGACGCGCCATATGCCCCGAGTTGCCAGCCGTGACCACACCGACGCGCTTGGCGCCGATAAAGCCCTTGCTGGTTTCGACGCCGATGCACACGCCGTTTTCCTTGCGAAAGCCGAGCACTTCGGTTTGCTGGATCAGGTCTACGCCCAGAGCATCGGCGGCACGGGCAAAGCCCCAGGCCACGGCATCATGGCGGGCCACGCCGCCACGCCGTTGTACGGTGGCGCCGATGATCGGGTAGCGGGTGTTCTTCGAGCAATCGAGGTAGGGAATCTCGTCCGCTACTTGTTTGCCGTTGAGCAGTTCACCGTCCACACCATTGAGGCGGTTGGCGCTGACCCGACGCTCGGAGTCACGCATGTCCTGCAGGGTGTGGCACAGGTTATAGACGCCGCGCTGGGAGAACATCACGTTGTAGTTCAAGTCCTGGGACAAACCTTCCCATAGCTTCATCGCGTGTTCGTACAGGTGCGCCGACTCGTCCCACAAATAGTTGGAGCGCACGATGGTGGTGTTGCGTGCCGTGTTGCCGCCACCCAACCAGCCTTTTTCAACCACGGCCACGTTGGTGATGCCGTGTTCCTTGGCCAGATAGTAAGCAGTTGCCAGACCATGGCCGCCGCCGCCGACGATGACCACGTCATAGACCTTTTTCGGGGTCGGCGTGCGCCACATCTTCTGCCAGTTTTCGTGGTGGCTGAGGGAGTGCTTGAAGAGGCCGAAGCCTGAATACCGTTGCATAGGATCTACTCCAAAAACGCGCTCAGCGATAAACCGGGAAGTCTTGGCACAGCGAAGTCACCTGGCGGGCCACATCGGCCTCGATATCGGCATCGCCGAGGTGATCGAGAACGTCGCAGATCCAGCCTGCCAGCTCCGTGCATTGCGCCACTTTGAAACCACGGGTGGTCACCGCCGGGGTGCCGATACGCAGGCCCGAGGTCACAAACGGTGATTGCGGGTCGTTAGGCACGGCATTCTTGTTGACCGTGATATGGGCGCGGCCCAGGGCGGCGTCGGCGTCCTTGCCGGTCAATCCCTGGCGGATCAGGCTGAGCAGGAACAGATGATTGTCGGTAC
Source organism: Pseudomonas sp. CCC4.1 (assembly GCF_035019225.1). Taxonomy (NCBI): domain Bacteria; kingdom Pseudomonadati; phylum Pseudomonadota; class Gammaproteobacteria; order Pseudomonadales; family Pseudomonadaceae; genus Pseudomonas; species Pseudomonas sp. CCC4.1. Next base: position 23,450 of record NZ_JASJWL010000025.1, read on the forward strand.
CACCCGAGACCACGTCATAGCCACGCTTGATAAACACCTCGGCCATGGCCTGGGCGTTGTCGATGACCTGCTTTTGATAGGTTTTGAAACCCGGTTCCAGCGCTTCCTTGAAGCACACTGCCTTGGCCGCGATCACGTGCATCAAGGGCCCGCCCTGACCGCCGGGGAACACCGCCGAATTGAGTTTCTTTTCCAGGGCTTCGTTGGCCTTGGCCAGAATCAGGCCGCCACGGGGGCCGCGCAGGGTTTTGTGGGTGGTGGTGGTCACCACATCGGCATACGGCAGCGGGTTGGGGTACAACCCGGCAGCGACCAGACCGGCAACGTGGGCCATGTCGACAAACAGGTAGGCTCCCACCTTGTCTGCAATCTGACGAAAGCGTGGGAAGTCGAGGAATTTTGAGTAGGCCGAGAACCCGGCAATGATCATTTTGGGTTGATGTTCAACAGCCAGACGCTCGACTTCGTCGTAGTCGATCAAGCCGGTGCTGGTGTCGATGCCGTACTGCACGGCGTTGTACAGCTTGCCCGAAAAACTGACGCTGGCCCCATGGGTCAAGTGACCGCCATGGGCCAGACTCATGCCCAGCACGGTGTCACCGGCGTTGAGCAATGCCAGGTAGACGGCTGCGTTGGCCTGGCTGCCGGAATGCGGCTGCACGTTGGCGTAATCGGCGCCGAACAACTGTTTGGCGCGGTCGATGGCCAACTGCTCAACTTTATCCACATGTTCGCAGCCGCCGTAATAGCGTTTGCCTGGGTAGCCTTCGGCGTACTTGTTGGTCAGACCGCTGCCCTGGGCTTCCATCACCCGCTGGCTGGTGTAGTTTTCGGAGGCGATCAGTTCGATGTGATCTTCCTGGCGCTGATCTTCAGCATTCATGGCCGCCAACAAGGCGTCATCGTAACCCTGGATCTGATCCTGCTTGCTGAACATCGCGTTCTCCCAGCGCCAGCGCGCCTTTTGGTCTCGGTGGGGCTAATGCCCTTTGAGCCAGATGGTAGAGCTGGCGCAGGCAGACCAAATGCCCATGGACGCCACGCAATGGTGCGTTTACGACATGGTTTCCCGTAACCCTGTGGGAGCGGGCTTGCTCGCGATACTGGCTGCGAGGTTTGTCTGGCGAAACCGGGAGATGCCATCGCGGGCAAGCCCGCTCCCACATTTTGTTACAGGCCTTTGGGTTATTCTTTTGTAGGGCATTTCCGCACTTTAAGTCGCGCCTGTGCACCTGCCAGATTCTTGGATAAAGTGCACAACACTATTCGACCATGGAACCGGGAAATGACTGACAAGAGCCAACAATTCGCCAGCGACAACTACTCCGGTATCTGCCCTGAAGTCTGGTCCGCCATGGAAAAAGCCAACCACGGCCACCAGCGCTCTTACGGCGACGACGAATGGACGCTGCGCGCCTCGAACGATTTTCGCAAACTGTTCGAAACCGACTGCGAAGTGTATTTCGCCTTTAACGGCACGGCGGCCAACTCCCTGGCGCTGTCGTCCCTGTGCCAGAGCTTTCACAGCGTGATCTGCTCCGAGACCGCCCACGTCGAGACGGACGAATGTGGCGCTCCGGAATTTTTTTCCAACGGCTCCAAGCTGCTGATCGCCCGCACTGAAAACGGCAAGATCACCCCCGAGTCAATCCGCGAGATCGCCCTCAAGCGCAAAGATATCCACTATCCAAAACCGCGGGTGGTCACCATCACCCAGGCCACTGAAGTCGGCAGCGTGTACCGCCCTGAAGAAATCCGCGCGATCAGCGACACCTGCAAGGAGTTGGGCCTGTTGTTGCACATGGACGGCGCCCGTTTCTCCAATGCCTGCGCATTCCTGGGCTGCACCCCGGCAGAGCTGAGCTGGAAAGCCGGGGTGGATGTACTGTGCTTTGGCGGCACCAAAAATGGCATGGCAGTGGGCGAGGCGATTCTGTTTTTCGACCACGCCTTGTCAGTGGATTTTGACTATCGCTGCAAGCAGGCCGGGCAACTGGCTTCGAAAATGCGCTTTCTGTCTGCGCCCTGGGTCGGCCTGCTGGAAAACGACGCCTGGCTCAAACACTCGCGCCATGCCAACCACTGCGCGCAGTTGTTGAGTCAGCTGGTGAGTGACATCCCGGGGGTCGAGCTGATGTTTCCGGTGGAAGCCAATGGCGTGTTCCTGCAACTGTCGGAACCGGCCGTAGCGGCACTGACCGCCAGGGGCTGGCGCTTCTATACCTTTATCGGCAAGGGCGGGGCACGCTTCATGTGCTCGTGGGATACCGAGGAAGCACGGGTGCGGGAACTTGCGGCGGATATTCGCGAAGTGATGTCCGCTTAAAGCGCACGTAACATCAATAACACTGTGGGAGCGGGCTTGCTCGCGATGGCATCAGCGCGGTCGTGCAGACAAACCGCGTTGCCTGAATCGCGAGCAAGCCCGCTCCCACAGGGGGTGATTGGTTTGCGAACCGTCAGGATTGCCCCAGGGTTCGCTCAATCACATCGACCGTGGCGCTGACTTGCTCTTGATAACGGTCGAGTTCCTGTTTGTGGCTCAGTTGCAACTCAATCTGCTTTGAACACAGATTCAGTGCTGCCAGCACCAGCAGCTTGTCCCCGATCAGGCTCGGGTACTTTCTTTTCGTTTCGGCCAGGGCGGCTTTCAACATGACCGTGGCCGCCATCAGGGTTTTCTGCTCCCCCTCCGGCGCCTTGATCGTGTAGTCGTTACCCAAAATCGAGACGACATTTACTCCGTCTCTGTCAAGGCTCATGCGCTGACAGGGCTCGCGCGCTCAACCAGTGCCTGGATGCGGGCTGCGGTCGCGCCTTGCTTTTCTTCCTGTTCCATCAGGGTCAGTTGCAGGCTTTCGTTCTCGTCACGGGCCTGGGCCAGTTCGGTGTTCAGTTGCTCGTTGGCATCCAGCAGTTCTTGTTTTTGCTGTACCAGGTCGCTGACCAGTTGTTCCAGTTTGCTAAGGGATGACTCAATCATGGTGATGTTCTCAAGCAGTTTCGAAGGGCGCGTACGATAAAGAAAAGTCAGCGGCTAAGCTAGCGGCAACCTTGCTTTCAGACCCCTAAAGACTGTGGTTTGCAACCTTTGTTCCCTGCCAGGGTTCTGGAGCCACGAAAGCCCGTCAAAACTCAATCCGCACATCCCCTTTCGGTACGCTGCAGCACGACAGGATATAACCCTCGGCCACATCTTCGTCGGTAATGCCGCCGTTGTGCTCCATGTCCACCTCCCCCCCCAGTTTCAACACCTTGCATGTCCCGCAAATGCCCATGCCGCAAGCCTTGGGGATCATCAGTCCGAGTTTGGCCGCTGCCGCATGCACGGTCTCGGCCGGTCCCACACGAATGCTCTTGCCGGACGCGGTGAATTCCACCTGGTTCAAATCCGCCAGGTCCGGCTCCGGTGCATCTGCCGCCTGCTCGGCCTGTTCTACCGCTTCAGCCCGCACTTCAGGCGGCGTCGCGCCAAAGGATTCTTCGTGGTAACGGCTCATGTCAAAACCGTTGCTTTCCAGCAGGCGCTTGACCGCGTTCATGTAAGGCGTCGGCCCGCAGCAAAACACCTCGCGCTCCATGAAGTCGGGGGCCATCAGGTCGAGCATCTTATGGTTCAGATAACCGCGATACCCGGCCCAGGGTTCACCCAGCCCGTGCTTCTCGCAGATCAGGTGCAGGCTGAAGTTGTCGATACGCGAGGCCATATGCTCCAGCTCGCGGTGATAAATGATGTCCTTGGGCGAGCGGGCGCTGTGGATAAACACCATGTCGACATTGGCGTTGGTGTCGTAAAACCAGCGTGCCATCGACATTACCGGGGTTATACCGACACCGCCGCTCAGATAGAGCACTTTGGGGCTCGGCGCGTCGATGGCGTTAAACAGTCCCACCGGCCCGTGCACGGCCAGCTCCTGGCCTTCGCTCAAGGTGTCGTGCAGCCAGTTGGAAACCCGGCCACCGGGCACCCGCTTGATGGTCACCGAAAAGCTGTACGGCACCGAGGGTGAGCTGGAAATAGTGTACGAGCGCATCACCGGGTCACCGTCGATTTCCAGCTCCAGGGTCACGAATTGCCCCGGTTTGAAAAAGAACAGGATCGGCTGGTCGGCCATAAAACAGAAGGTGCGCACATCCCAGGTTTCCTGAATCACTTTGACGCATCGCACGATGTGTCGGCCATTGGCCCAGGTCTGGGTGGTTACCGGGTTCAGAAAGCTATTGGACATGCGCTTCTCCACGGCCGACAGCCGGCCTCTTGCTGGCGATTCTGCGCATGCCCCGAAGCGGCCATTTATCCATTCGCGACATCCACATACTTATCGCGACCAGCCCCTGAAAACAGCACCTTCAGCGTCGGGAACAGATTGGGCCATGTCGCCCGTAGATATGGCTGCGGCGCACTTCGAACGCACACTCAGCGCCACTACCACTTGTATTGCTTTGCCTTGCGTCGAACCCCTGATCAGCCATTTTTAGGCCACATCCGATGGCCATGAGGACTACAACGATGGACGTCACCGCAAACTTGAGCCTGGGCGATCCACTGGAACCCGCACGCAAGGCCACCGCCGAGATGCTGCAGAACCGCGAGCGGACATTTTCGCTGCCACAGCCGTTTTATAACGACGAGCGCCTGTTCGAAATCGATATGCAGGAGATCTTCCAGAAGGAGTGGCTGATTGCAGGCATGACTTGCGAGATACCGGCCAAGGGCAACTTCCTGACCCTGCAGGTGGGCAAGAACCCGATTATCGTGATTCGCGGCGCAGAAGGTCAGGTGCATGCCTTTCATAACGTGTGCCGCCATCGTGGTTCACGACTGTGCACCAGCGAAAAAGGCAAGGTCGCCAAACTGGTGTGTCATTACCACCAGTGGACCTATGAGCTGGACGGGCGCCTGTTGTTTGCCGGCACCGAGATGGGTGCGGACTTCGACATGAAGCAATACGGCCTCAAGCCGGTGAACGTCAAAACCGCGGGCGGCTATATCTTTATCAGCCTGGCCGAGAACCCTCCCGCCATCGATGAGTTCCTCGCCACACTGAACCACTATATGGAACCTTACGACATGGAAAACACCAAGGTGGCGATTCAAACCACCCTGGTGGAAAAGGCCAACTGGAAACTGGTACTGGAAAATAACCGCGAGTGCTACCACTGCAACGCGTCGCACCCTGAGTTGCTCAAGACCCTGCTCGAATGGGACGACGTCACCGACCCGCGCGCCGATCAAGCGTTCAAGGATCACGTCGCCGCCTCCGCAGCCGCCTGGGACGCCGAGAAAATTCCTTATGCCCACGCCAGCTTCGGCCTGCGTAACCGCATCGTGCGCATGCCACTGCTCAAGGGCACGGTCTCGATGACCCTGGACGGCAAGCAAGGCTGTGCAAAACTGATGGGGCGCATCAAAAACCCGGACCTGGGCTCAATGCGCATCCTGCACTTGCCGCACTCGTGGAACCACTGCATGGGCGACCATATCATCGTATTTACCGTATGGCCGATCAGCGCGCAGGAAACCGTGGTCAGCACCAAATGGCTGGTGCACAAGGATGCGGTAGAAGGCGTGGACTACGACGTGGAGCGCATGCGCAAGGTCTGGGACGCCACCAACGACCAGGATCGCCGGCTGGCTGAAGAAAACCAGCGCGGCATCAACTCGGTCGCCTACCAGCCAGGGCCGTACTCGCAAACCTACGAGTTTGGCGTGGTCAACTTTGTCGACTGGTACAGCGAGCGGCTGCTGAACAACCTGGGGGCGGCGCCTGCGGCGTATCTAAAGGGTGTGGTTGCCCAGTAAACCTGCATCTGCGCAGGGGGCGTTTAACTGGGAAGTGGACAATGCATCAAATACGCCTCACCCGTTACGCGGATCAGCGGGTGGGGCGTTATCTGGCAGGTTTTGACGATCTCAAAACCATGGCGCTCATAAAATCGACGGGCACCTGTGTTCGCCGCATAGTCGATCAGGCTCAAACCGGTCAGCCCCAGTTCGCCGCAACGCGCCTTGGCATGCAGCAAGAACCTGGCGCCCAACCCGAGGTTTCGCCAGCCCTTATGCAAAGCCAGGCTTGAGATATACAGCGTGTCCGGGATTTCCATATCCGCATAAGGTGCCAGCACAGGGTCAGTCTCAGGCTGGGCATCCGGGTCGTCGCGCATCACAAAGCTGTGCATCATGCCGATCACCAGGCCCTCGGCCTCGGCAATCCAGCAGTTTTCATACGAAAATATGACCCCCGCACGGGCATAACGCATCTCCCCGACGTCCAGTAGTTGCTGACCCGGCTGCGCCATCTGACTCCAGATGTAATCGGCGCAGCCTTCGGACGATATCTGAAAAAGACGTGCAATTTCGCGTGCATCGGCACGCACTGCTGGACGAAATGAAACGCTCATTCGTTTTACTCCACGGGGGCACAGGACTCTTTTTAGCTCAAACCGATTCAAGTCAACAACACACAACCCCGGCCTCATTTATGTCCATGTATTGCATGCTAATGATCGTTTTTTAACCACTCCCCTCTAGCCCATGCAATCAAAGGGCTACAGCCCTTCACCAACATCTTGTCCACAGGCACACCCACAGCAACTGTGGGGAAGTCATGGATCACTACCGGGGCACACATCTGTACATTTTTTGTGCAAACCTGCACAAGCCACGGTTTTAAAGGCCTGCAGATAACCACACCCACCTTATCCACAGCTTGACCAACTGAATATGTGCGCAACTTTATCCACCCTGTTGAAAACTCCCTTAGCCTTCGTATTGGCTAGTTTTATCCCATCAAAAGACGATGCCAACGTGGATTGAACATTTTTTGATCAGCACCTTGGAGCCCTTTAATATAAAGGCCTGCAGGATAGAGCGAACAACTTATCCACACCTTCACCAACAGAGTTTGTGGGTAAACAGAGCAAGCGCTATGCAAGTGTGATTTCCTGGCAGCGATCATTTTTTGTACAAACCTGCAGGAGCCACGTCAGCCGGGCCCTGCAAGCAAATACAGACAGGTTACCCACAGGCAGGCACACAGAAACCCGGGGTAACTTTGCGCAGATGTCTGGCAGTACCTTGCCTACTAAAATGCTGTCCGCAAACTCGCTCGCGAAGGCAGTGATATCAGACGTTAAAAACAATGGATCGATCACCATCATCTGCCACGTTTCTTAGACTTTTTAGAGATTTGGCATCACGCCAAACATTATATCAATTTCAGCCTGCAAGGCCCCTCCCCCTTATTAAACAACTCTAAACACTCACAAAATGAACAATCCAACAAAAAGATAACCAACTCACTATTAGCTGGTTCATTTCAATGGATCCAATTTTGATTGCAGGATAATTGCCATCAATCGAATAAGTCCTATATTTATTTTTATGCAGCCTGTTCGCTACCCTGTTTATACAGGCACTCAACCACCTACAAAAACTGCAGGTGACACGACCCTAAAACCCGCCAATACTTATAGTTTAAACGTGAAAATTTTGTGATCTTGCGCGCCACACTTAACACTGCGGATTCCTTATTAATTATCAATAAAACCGTGCAGATTCAACAGGATAAAACAATCTATCGATTAGATTGGCAGCCCTGCTTTATCCGTTATCTGAAACGGCGAGGTCTTTATATGAAACATTCATTTTTGATTATACTTGTCATATGTGCCGGACTAACACCGACCTTCGCACATGCCAATTGCTGGCAGGATGCAGGCAACCGCTATGACATTGATCCGTTGCTGTTACATGCCATTGCCCAAGTTGAATCGAAAATGAATCCGGCCGCACGCAACGTCAATAAAGACGGGACTTACGATATAGGCTTGATGCAAGTCAACAGTCGCCATTTGAAACACCTTGCCACTTTTGGCATTAGTGAATATCAACTACAGACTCAACCCTGCACCAGTGTCATGGCCGGTGCCTGGATCCTCGCCAAATTTGTCAAACAACTGGGTTACAGCTGGGACGCCGTGGGCGCCTATAACGCCGGAACAAAGCCAAATCGTGAACATCTGCGCAATCGCTACGCCCTTCGCGTCAAGGGGTACTACGGGCAGTTAGTCAGCCAGCGCGAGCAAAGACTCCAGGCTGACGCCCGTAAATCTCAGGCCATATTTGCATCTGGCGGCGAGCGCAAATTCAAATGATGTCGCTGACTCAGGTTCCGGCCGCAAACGCTAGCGCACAACGCCTTCTTCGATCAGGAGCTTGAGAATCACCTCGGCTCCCGCTTGAGCACTGAGCCCTTTGTGAACTTGCCCGGAACCCCCAGCCGCCTTGGCGGTAGCTGCTTTCATGCGATCTGCGCCACTTTTGGCCCTTATCACCTTCAAGCGCTTGGGCCGTGGTCGGGCAGGTTGCAATACGCCGGTTGTGGATAACTCATCGGCAACGATTTCAACTACTTCGGCGTTAACCACACCCCGCGTGGCGGGGCCGTAGGCGCTTTGGCGCGCCTTGGGAGCAGCGTTATCCACAGTAACCATAAATGGCAGGCGAACCTGCAGCCGACGTCGCTGCCCCCGGGGCAAGGCTTGCAGCACCTGGGCCACGCCATTGTGGATAGATTCGATCTGCGCCACGCCTACCAGCAGCGGCCAGCCCAGCTCTTCGGCCAACAGGTACGGCAGCATGCCCGAACCCTCACCGGTTTCGGCCTGGCTGCCGGTGAGTACCAGTTGCACGCCCGCTTCACGGATGTAATCGCGCAACGCTGGCACGGCATCGGCGCCGTCGGGTTGCTCCAGCACATGCAACTCCTCCAGCCCCATGCCCAGATAGGCGCGCAAGGCCGGTTCATGGGGGTTGCCCGCGTGCAGCACGTGCAGGCTGTCTCCGGCAAGTTGCAGGCCCAGTTCGACGGCACGGGCGTCCTGTTCGGCGCGACGGGCGCGGCCTGAAGCAGGATGGGCGCCGATTGAAACCAGTGCAACGGTGGCGATGGTCATTTGCAAATCTCCAGACTGAACTCAATCCTGTGGGAGCGGGCTTGCTCGCGATGGAATCACTGCGGTGTATCAGGCTGACCGGGTCGCCCGAATCGCGGGCAAGCCCGCTCCCACAGAGGTTGCGCTGCGCCAGTTATCCACAGCCTCGATCAGTGCCTCAAGCACCGCCGCACCGTCACCAATCACCGACACATCCGCGCGTTTGACCATGTCGCAGCCAGGGTCAAGGTTGATCGCCACCACCTTGTCACAGGCACCAATCCCTTGCAGATGCTGGATCGCCCCGCTGATCCCGACCGCCACATACACCCGCGCCGTGACCCATACCCCGCTGGCCCCCACCTGACGCTCGCGACCCATAAAGCCATCGTCCACCGCCACCCGTGATGCACCTTCGGTGGCGCCAAGGGCAGTGGCAGCCCTGTGGAAAAGTCCCCAGTCCTTGATCCCGTTACCACCGCTGAGGATAAATTCGGCTTCAGCCATGGGAATCGCAGCGGGGTCAACTTCAACCGCGCCCAGATCCTCAATACGCGGCAAACAGCTGGCAGCTGCTGTGGATAACTGCACCTCCAGCGCTTCATGCCGGGTTTCACTGACCGGCTCTGCACACTCGGCCGCTGCCAGAATCAACCGCCGCAACGGCTGGACGACATCTTGCTGACCTGCCCCGGCACGGCCGATGCAAACGCCATCCTTGAGTTGCCAGACCCGCGTGGCCGGGCGTTCTCCCAGGCTGGCGGCAAAGCGCCGGCCCAATTCACCGCCACCACTGCGGCTGTCAGGCAATAGCCAGTGGCGTGGCGTGAACTGGTTATCCACAGCCCGTAAACCCAGCACCTGGTGCTCCGGTGCATAACCTTCACTGTCGAGCATCAACAGCCGATCAACCCCGGCCGTGGCAAAGGCGGTCTCTCTGGACTCGCCGAATACCACCGCCAGCACCGCTCCGTCGCTGCCCGCCAATTGGTGGGCCAGCCCCAGCAGATCGCGGTCGTGGCTGCTCAGGCGGCCCCCGACCATATCCGGCACAACGGCGATATAAAACGCCGGGGCCGCGACCTGATGCAGCGGTAATTGCACCTCGACGCTGGCCGCGCGCCTGCTGGTCCCGCCCTGCTGCACGCCGCTGCGGTCTATGCGCTTGATGCCGTTGGGGCCGATAAAACCTGCACCATGGACATTTTTGCGCACTACGCCATTGGGCCCCATCCAGCTCTGCTGCACGGGTTGCATGGCCGCGTGCAACGGATGCAGACGGTTACGGGCGATCCACTCGGCCCGTGGGTCGCGGCGGATAATGTCACTCATGCGATCACCTCCGATTCTGGCCGTCGGACAGGTTTGGCCACGACGTCTTCAATCAGCGCATCGGCCACCAGTTCGGCAATGTCCTTGATTTGCGGACGGGGTTCGACCACCCCTTCGAGCATCGCCGTGCATTGCGGGCAACCCACCGCCACACGCTCGGCGCCCGTCTCACGGATATCGTCCATGCGCATGTCGGGGATCCTCTGCTTGCCGGGGATGTCGGTAATCGGCGCGCCGCCACCGCCACCACAGCAACGGGAACGAAAGCCCGAACGCTGCATCTCCTTGACCTCGATGCCCAAGGCGCGCAGTACCGCACGCGGCGCCTCGTATTCGCCGTTATAGCGGCCCAGGTAGCAGGGGTCGTGATAGGTCACGCTGCCGCCCGCATCCGCGGCAAGATTGAGCAGGCCGGCATCGATCAACTCGGCCATATAAGTGCTGTGATGTTGCACAAGGTAGTCGCCGCCAAAGGCGCTGTATTCGTTTTTCAGCACATGAAAACTGTGCGGATCGCAGGTGACGATGCGCTGAAAGCTGTACTGCGCCAGGGTCTGGATATTGCGTTTAGCCAGCGCCTGAAAGGTCGCTTCATCCCCCAGACGCCGGGCCACGTCGCCACTGTCGCGCTCTTCCAGGCCCAGCACGGCAAAGTTGACCCGGGCGGCCTTGAGCACTTTGACAAAGGCACGCAAGGTGCGCTGGTTACGCATGTCGAAAGCCCCGTCACCGACCCAGAACAACACGTCCACGGCGGGCTTGTCGCGCATCAGGTCGAGGTTCAGGTCCGCTGCCCAGTTCATCCGCCCGCCGGGGGCAAAACCGCCGGGGTTATCGGTGGCGATCAGGTTGTCCAGCACCTGCGCGCCATTGTTCGGTGTCGCACCTTTTTCCAGGGTCAGGAAACGGCGCATATCGACGATGGCGTCCACATGCTCGATCATCATCGGGCACTCTTCAACGCAGGCGCGGCAAGTGGTGCAGGACCACAGCGTGTCGGCATCGACCAGCCCGTTGACGATCGGCTGATGCGGGTTGCCGCCATGCTCACCAATAGGTTTGCCGGGATAGGGACTGCCAGCAAAGTGAGCATCGGTGCCGCCCGCGAGGCCGACCACCATGTCCTGAATCAGTTTCTTTGGATTGAGCGGCTGGCCGGCGGCGAAAGCCGGGCAGGCGGCTTCGCATTTGCCGCATTGCACGCAGGCGTCAAACCCCAGCAATTGGTTCCAGGTGAAATCCTTGGGTTTTTCCACGCCCAGAGGCGCACTGCGATCGTTTAAATCCAGCGGTTTTAGCCCTGTTGAACGGCCGCCGCCAAAGCGCTCGGCGCGGCGGTGCCAGGCCAGATGCAATGCGCCCGCGAAGGCGTGCTTCATCGGCCCGCCCCAGGTCATGCCGAAAAATAATTCCGACACACCCCACGCCACGCCCACGCTTAAAACCGCCGCCAGCATCCAACCGCCGAAGCCTTCGGGCAACAGCCCTGCAACCGGCAAGGTGAGGATGAAAAAACTGGCGGAAAACACCAGCAAGCTTTTCGGCAGGCGCATCCACGGGCCTTTGGACAGGCGCGAGGGTGGGTTCAGGCGACGCTTGAACACGAACACAGCACCGATAAACATCAACGCGGTGGCGAACAGCAAGGCATAGCCGAGGATGCGGTTATGCAGGCCCAGGCCATGCACCAGGATCGCCAGCACGGCCGCCAGCACAAAACCGCCAGCAGTGGCGACGTGGGTGTTGGCCATGTATTTGTCGCGGGCGACCACGTGGTGCAGATCGACCATGTAGCGCCGGGGCATGGCCAGCAGCCCGCCAAGCAGATCGACCTTGGCCGGGCGACCACGGCGCCACATGTTCATGCGCCGAATGGCGCCCGCAATCGCCAGGACGAGGGCGGCGAACAGCAGGATGGGAAGAACGATATTGAGCATGGTGAAGCTCCCAAAGACCACGCAGGTCTGATGTGAGAGCGGGCTTGCTCGCGATTCAGGCGACGCGGTGCATCAGCACCACCGCGTGATCGTTTATCGCGAGCAAGCCCGCTCCCACATTGGTTCGGTGTCGGGTCAAAAATCCTTGCACAACCGCAGCGCGTCATAGATCGCTGCATGCACGTTGCGCTGGGCCACACAGTCACCGATACGAAACAGCAGGTAGCCGTCCCCCGCCTCGCTCAAGCACGGTTGCGGCTTGATCGCGAACAGCGCTTCGACGTCGATCTGGCCCTTGTTGCGCGAATCCGGCTTGAGCCCGTAATACAGCTCTTCATCCGGTCGCACACCGTTTTCGATGATTACCTGATCGACCACCCGCTCCTCTTTGACACCGGTGTATTCGTTCTCCAGCACAGCAATCACCTTGTCACCCTCGCGGTAGACCTTCTCCAGCATCATGTCGCCGGTCATGACCACTTCCTTGGGATACAGGCTGCGGTAATACGTGGGGAATGACGTGCCGCCAATGGCCACACCGGGCTTGGTGTCGTCGGTCACGATCTCGACCTGCGCTCCCTTGTCCGCCGCAAAATCGGCCACCGACATACCGGTAAATTCGCAAATGGTGTCGTACACCAGCACGTTTTTGCCGGGCGCCACTTTGCCGTCGAGTACATCCCAGCTGCTGACCACCAGCCCTTCGGCCGCGCCCCAGTGTTCGTTCTGCTCCACAAACGGGTGCCCGCCCACCGCCAGCACCACAATGTCCGGACGCAAGTCCATGATCGTCGCCGCATCCGCTGCGGTGCCCAGGCGCAAGTCAACTTTCAGGCGCGCCAGTTCCAGTTGAAACCAGCGGGTGATGCCTGCCATCTGGTCACGCTGAGGCGCTTTGGAGGCGGTGGTGATCTGCCCGCCGATGGCGTCCTTTTTCTCGAACAGGGTCACGTCATGACCGCGCTCGGCAGCTACCCGTGCCGCCTCCATCCCTGCTGGCCCGGCGCCGACAATCACCACCTTGCGTTTGGCCCCGATGGATTTTTCGATGATATGCGGCACGCCCATATATTCCCGGGAGGTGGCCGCGTTCTGGATGCACAGCACATCCAGCCCCTGGTACTGACGGTCGATGCAGTAGTTGGCACCCACGCATTGTTTAATCTGGTCGACCTGGCCCATCTTGATCTTGGCGATCAGGTGCGGATCGGCGATATGGGCACGGGTCATGCCCACCATGTCGACATAACCCCCCTCCAGAATCCGCGTGGCCTGGTTCGGGTCCTTGATGTTCTGCGCATGCAGCACCGGGGCCTTGACCACTTCCTTGATCCCGGCGGCCAGGTGCAAAAACGGCTCCGGCGGAAAGCTCATGTTGGGGATTACGTTGGCCAGGGTGTTGTGGGTGTCACATCCCGAGCCGACCACGCCGATAAAGTCGAGCATGCCGGTGTCGTCGTAGTACTTGGCGATTTGTTTCATGTCCTCATGGCTCAGGCCATCAGGGTGAAACTCATCCCCGCACAGGCGGATGCCCACGCAGAAATCCGGGCCGACTTCAGCGCGCACGGCCTTGAGCACTTCGAGGCCGAAACGCATGCGGTTTTCAAAACTGCCGCCCCATTCATCGGTGCGTTTGTTGACACGCGGGCTCCAGAACTGGTCGATCATGTGCTGGTGCACCGCCGACAGCTCAACCCCGTCCAGTCCACCGGCTTTGGCCCGGCCTGCGGCACTGGCGTAGTTACCGATGATCCGCCAGATTTCTTCAGGCTCGATGGTTTTGCATGTGGCCCGGTGCACCGGCTCACGTACACCGGAAGGTGACATCAGGGTCGGCCAGTTGAAGCCGTCCCAGCGCGAGCGGCGGCCCATGTGGGTAATCTGGATCATGATCTTGGCGCCATGCTTGTGCATGGCATCGGCCAGGTTCTGGAAGTGCGGGATAATGCGGTCGGTGCTCAGGTTGACCGAACTCCACCACTCTTGCGGACTGTCGATGGCCACCACCGAAGAGCCGCCGCAAATCGCCAGGCCGATACCGCCCTTGGCCTTTTCTTCGTAGTACTGCACATAACGCTCGGTGGTCATGCCGCCATCGGTGGCATACACCTCGGCATGGGCGGTGCTCAGCACACGGTTGCGGATGGTCAGCTTGCCGATTTGAATCGGCTCAAACATTGCTTCGAACGCCATATCCCGATCCTCGACTTACAACGGCTTGACGATAAACAGGCCGTGGTCGTGGCCTTCTTCCGATCCGCTATAAACCTGTTCTGCCACGGTGCGGATGTTGCTGCCACGGGCGTGCAGAATCTGGTCCATGGCGCCGGCAAACCAGCCGGTGAACATGTAGTCGACCTTGCGCCCGACCTTGCCGTACACGTACACAAAGCAGGAGTGTTCCAGCTTGATGGTGGCAGTGCCTTTGTCGAGATCGATGTCCTGGATCTTGAACAGGCCCCAGCCGCGCTGGGACAGGCGTTTCATGTAGTGTTCGAACACCGCGACGCCTTCGATGCCGTGGCATTCGGCTTCTTTTTCGCACCAGTGCCAGGCGGATTTGTAGCCGGCCTTGTAAAGAATGTCGGCGTAGGTATCAGCGCCAAGGACTTCTTCAATGCCCATGTGGTTGTTGACGAAAAAGTGGCGCGGCACATAGAGCATCGGCAAAGCGTCGGAAGTCCAGACGCCGGTTTCGCTGTCGACTTCGATGGGTAATTGCGGGGCGATTTTGGCCATGGGTAGCGCTCCAAAAGATGATGAAGTCCCGTGCAGCTGTCGAAGGCTGCGTTCGAGCGCGAAGCGGTCGCAAAACCGCTCACTGCGCCCTGACAGGAAAAATGTGCAATATGGGTTTACGACTGCTTCGCAGCCGGACGCAGCCTTCGGCAGCTGCTACGCAACAAATACGGTGCGGTTACTCGCCCCAGACATCCTTGAGCACGTTGACCCAGTTCTCGCCCATGATCTTGCGCACCACGCGCTCGTTGTGGCCGCGCTTGAGCAGGGTTTCGGTCAGGTTGGGGAACTCGCCCACGGTGCGGATGCCCAGCGGGTTGATGATCTTGCCGAAGCTGGTCAGGCGGCGGGCGTAGCCCTTGTCGTGGGTCAGCATTTCGAAAAAGTCCTGACCGTGGCCCTGGGTAAAGTCAGTGCCGATACCGATCGAATCTTCGCCGACAATATTCATGGTGTATTCGATCGCTTCGGCGTAGTCGTCGATGGTCGAATCAATACCCTTGGCCAGAAACGGCGCGAACATGGTCACCCCGACAAAACCGCCATGGTCGGCAATGAACTTGAGCTCGGCGTCGGATTTGTTGCGTGGATGTTCCTTGAGGCCGGACGGCAGGCAGTGGGAATAGCAGACCGGTTTTTTCGATTCCAGGATCACCTCTTCCGAGGTTTTCGAACCCACGTGGGACAGGTCGCACATGATCCCGACACGGTTCATTTCAGCCACTACTTCACGGCCAAACCCCGAGAGCCCGCCATCGCGTTCATAGCAGCCGGTGCCCACCAGGTTCTGGGTGTTGTAGCACATCTGCACCACGCCAACGCCGAGCTGCTTGAAGATCTCGATATAGCCCAGCTGGTCTTCAAAGGCATGGGCATTCTGGAAGCCGAAGATGATCCCGGTCTTGCCCTGTTCCTTGGCGCGACGGATATCGGCAGTGGTCTTGACCGCAAGCACCAGGTCGCTGTTGTCGCGGATCAGGGTCTGGCTGGCGACGATGTTGTTGATCGTGGCCTGGAAGCCCTCCCATACCGACACAGTGCAGTTGGCAGCGGTGAGGCCGCCCTTGCGCATGTCTTCAAACAGTTCGCGGTTCCATTTGGCAATGATCAGCCCGTCGATAACGATACTGTCTGCGTGCAACTCGGTTGGGCTCATCAGGCGTCCCCTTATTGGCGTTTGCTGCGCCGAATCGTCTGCCGGCGCTATTGGGGCCAGCATAGGCCCGGGGTCAAAACCAGCCGGGTGCAAAAGCGACAGCGCAATTGCCGAAAGCGTCAACACGCGACAAAGCCGCCGACAGCAATGTCATGAGCTATCTGTTCTTTGGCTCACGCATAAGCCAGAATCGGCCCCAACTATGGATTAGGAAGCGGCAATGAAATCGATTCTCCTGGCCTTGGCATTGTTCACCGGCGGCGCTCATGCAGCTGAAAATGCCGACTACAACCCGTGCGACGCGGTAGAAAACGACCGGCAAACCCTGGCGTGCTCGGTGTTCAGCAAGAATGCTGCCGAACAATTGCTGAGCGAAAACTACGAAGCCCTGCAGGAACGCATGACTTCGCTGTACGGCAGTAACGCGACGCAACTCAATAACATCCTGAGCAAGATAAAGACCGCCCAGGCCCTGTGGTTGCACCAGCGCGACGCCGATTGCGCAATTGCCGTGTTCCCCGCCACCGCCGGCACCGAAGCGTTCAACATCGCCCAGAACGATTGCATGGCGCGTATCAGCGATGACCGTTCAGAGTTTCTGGAATCGATCGGGCAGGACTGATCTTCATATTGAATAAACCAGGGTTTTTATGACTATTTGCGGTATCGAGATCAAAGGCAGCGAAGCCATTTTTGCAATGGCAGCCCAAGGCACCAATGGCCTTGAACACAGGGCCAATGCCACCAAGAAAATCGCCCTGGACGACGATGACGAGAGCGTCAACGTCAAAGCCTTCGCCATGCAAATAGCGGCCTTTGTGAAAGCCAACGGCATCACCCGCATTGCAATCAAGAAGCGCAGCAAAAAGGGTGAATTTGCCGGTGGCCCGACTACCTTCAAGATCGAGGGCATCATCCAGTTGCTGGACGATTGCGAGGTGCAGTTGCTGTCGCCACAGACCCTCAATGCGCAATACAAGAAACACGCCTTCGACTTGCCCGCCTCGCTGAACAAGTATCAGCATGAGGCCTACAAGGCGGCGTGTGCGGCGTTGCTCAAGGGTTAGTAGCGGCAACCCGATCCTGCCTCGGCGCACAGGTAAACCGCGCCCGGTAGCTGCGGGTGAAATACGACGGTGACTCAAAGCCGCAGGCAATGCTGATGTCCAGCACGCTCATGTCGGTCTGACGCAGCAGTTGCCGGGCCTTTTCCAGGCGCAGGCCCAGATAGAAGTTGCGCGGGGTGTCGTTCAGGTGCAAACGGAACAGACGCTCCAGCTGGCGCCGCGTAACGTTGATGCCAAGCGCCAGTTGCGCAGTGCTCAGTGGCGGCTCGCTGTGCTGTTCCATCTCGCCAATCACCTGCACCAATTTCTTGTTATGAATGCCATAACGGCTGGCGACCTGCATGCGCTGGTGGTCTTTGCGCTGACGGATACGGCCAAGCACGAATTGCTCGGACACCTGAATCGCCAACTCAGGCCCATAAGCCTGGGCTATCAGGTCGAGCATCAGGTCGATGGAGGCTGTACCGCCCGCACAGGTGATGCGCTGGCGGTCAATCTCAAACAGCTCTTGAGTCACATGCAGCCTGGGGTATGACTCCTTGAACGCTTCCAGCGCCTCCCAATGCAAGGTCAGGCGATAGCCGTCGAGCAAACCTGCCTGCGCCAGTACCACGCTACCCGTGTCGATGCCACCCAAGGTGACGCCGTCGTTGTCCAGGCGACGCAGCCACTGAATCAGCGCCGGGGTCACGTGGGTCAGCGGATCAAAGCCGGCCACCACCAACAACGTCGCCCCGGCTTCAAGTGCCTCAAACCCGCCTTCGGCATTGACCGACATACCGTTGCTCGCCAACACGGCGCCACCCCCGCAACTGAGCACATGCCAGCGGTACAGCTCACCGCGAAAACGGTTGGCCACCCGCAGCGGCTCGATGGCCGAAATAAAGCCCATTGAGGAAAAGCCGGGCAGCAGAAGGAAGTAGAAATCCTGGGCCATAGGGGGCGCTCTCACGTCGGTTCAGCGGATTGAACCACAGTCAGGTCGCTGCAGTGCAAATCCACGTCGCCCCAGTGCGGTTGCGCAGCACGCCGCCTGCGTACCTTGGTATCACGGTGCACAAAGACGCCGATCCCCCAATAACAACCTGCCGAGGCCCTCCCCATGAAACGATTGATCAGCTGTTGCCTGCTGGTACTGAGCCCCTACGCGTTGGCGGCTGAAGATGCTTCGTGCAAGAACGTACGCATGGGCGTGGTCAATTGGACCGATGTAATCGCCACCAGCGCCATGGCGCAAACCCTGCTCGACGGTCTGGGCTATAAAACCAAACAGACCAGTGCCTCACAGCAAATTATTTTCGCCGGCCTGCGTGACAAGCGGCTGGACATGTTTCTGGGTTACTGGAACCCGATCATGAACCAGAGCATTACCCCGTTTGTGGACGCCAAACAGGTCACGGTACTGGCCGAACCGAGCCTTAAAGACGCCAAGGCCATGCTTGCCGTTCCAACCTATATGGCTGACAAGGGGCTCAAAAGCTTTGCTGACATTGCCACATTCGAGAAAGAACTGGGCGGCAGGATTTACGGGATCGAACCGGGCTCCGGCGCCAATACCCAGATCAAGGCCATGATCGAGAAAAACCAGTTTGGCCTGGGCAAGTTCCAGTTGGTGGAGTCCAGTGAAGCCGGCATGCTCTCGGCGGTGACCCGCGCAGTAAAACGCAATGAGCCGATTGTGTTCTTCGGCTGGACCCCGCACCCGATGAATATTAATCAGGACATGACCTACCTGACGGGCAGTGAAGATGCCCTTGGCCCCGATGAAGGCCGGGCCACGGTGTGGACGGTCACTGCCCCGGACTACGCCAGCCGCTGCCCGAACGTCAGCCGTTTGCTCAGCAACCTGACCTTCAGCGCCGAAGACGAGAGCCGCATGATGCAGCCGCTGCTTGATCACAAGGATGCTCAAGCCTCCGCCCGGCAGTGGCTCAAGGACCACCCGCAAGACCAGCAGCGCTGGCTTGAAGGGGTGACCACGGTAGACGGCAAACCCGCTGCCGGGAACCTGAAACTCAGCGCTAAATAATTCAACACCGAGCCCGCCCTGCGCAGCCTGCAATGGCTGCGGTGTGGCGCTCTACGCCCCAAGGAAATGCCCCATGAACCACGACGTCATCATCACCTGCGCACTCACCGGTGCCGGCGACACCAGCGGCCGCAGCCCTTTGGTACCGGTCACCCCCAAGCAAATTGCCGAAGCTGCCGTGGAAGCGGCCAAGGCCGGAGCCACAGTAGTGCATTGCCATGTACGCGACCCGAAAACCGGGCAGTTCAGCCGCGATGTAGCGCTGTACCGCGAACTGATGGAGCGCATCCGCGAGGCGGACATCGACATCATCGTCAACCTCACGGCCGGGATGGGAGGGGACTTGCATATCGGCCCGGGTGAGAACCCGATGGAGTTTGGTCCCAACACCGACCTGGTCGGCCCGCTGACCCGTCTGGCTCACGTCGAGGAGCTGTTGCCGGAAATTTGCACCCTGGACTGCGGCACCCTGAACTTTGGCGACGGCGACACGATTTACGTGTCCACCC
The DNA here is from genome assembly GCF_035019225.1 of Pseudomonas sp. CCC4.1. Classification (NCBI taxonomy): domain Bacteria; kingdom Pseudomonadati; phylum Pseudomonadota; class Gammaproteobacteria; order Pseudomonadales; family Pseudomonadaceae; genus Pseudomonas; species Pseudomonas sp. CCC4.1. The sequence continues at coordinate 43,159 of NZ_JASJWL010000025.1, forward strand.
CGGCACAGCTGCGAGCGGGCGCCATGCGCATCCAGGAACTTGGCGTTAAAGCCGAACTGGAAATTTTCGACACCGGCCATTTGTGGTTCGCCAAACAGATGATCAAGGAAGGCCTGCTGGATGACCCGCTGTTTCAACTATGCCTGGGTATCCCGTGGGGCGCTCCGGCAGACACCACCAGCATGAAAGCCATGGTCGACAATTTGCCGCCTGATGCGGTGTGGGCCGGTTTCGGCATTGGTCGCATGCAAATGCCGATGGCCGCGCAGGCGGTGCTGCTGGGCGGCAACGTGCGGGTCGGGCTTGAGGACAATTTATGGCTGGACCGAGGAGTGCTGGCCACCAACGGGCAACTGGTGGAGCGCGCCACAGAGATCCTCAGCCGCCTGGGTGCACGGGTGCTGAGCCCGGCTGAAGGCAGGGTGAAGATGGGCCTTAAAGAACGCCGCTAAGCAACTACGCAGCAGCATTCCCTGTGGGAGCGAGCCTGCTCGCGAAGGTCGTCAACGATAACGCCTGTTGACTGAGTTATCGCGGTGCCCTTGGGGCCTTCGCGAGCAGGCTCGCTCCCACGCAATCTCATTATTTTTATCCAGGAGCACGCCATGACCTTTATCACCGAGATTAAAACCTTCGCCGCCCTGGGCAGCGGTGTCATTGGCAGCGGCTGGGTTGCTCGCGCCCTCGCCCACGGCCTGGACGTGGTGGCCTGGGATCCGGCCCCCGGTGCCGAAGCGGCCCTGCGCAAACGCGTCGCCAAAGCCTGGCCCGCACTGGAAAAAAGCGGCCTTGCTGAAGGCGCATCCCAACACCGGTTGCGGTTTGTCAGCACCATTGATGAATGCGTGCGCGATGCCGATTTCATTCAGGAAAGCGCCCCGGAGCGACTCGACCTGAAGCTTGAACTGCACAGCAAAATCAGCGCCGCCGCCAAACCCGATGCATTGATCGGCTCCAGCACCTCGGGCCTGCTGCCCAGCGAATTTTATGAAACCTCCACACACCCCGAGCGCTGCATTGTCGGGCACCCGTTCAACCCGGTTTACCTGTTGCCATTGGTCGAGGTGGTGGGCGGGCAAAAAACCGCTCCCGAGGCCATTCAGGCGGCAATCAAGGTTTATCAATCCCTGGGCATGCGCCCCCTGCATGTGCGCAAGGAAGTGCCCGGGTTTATTGCCGACCGTCTGCTCGAAGCCTTGTGGCGCGAGGCGCTGCACCTGGTCAATGACGGGGTGGCCAGCACCGGTGAAATTGACGACGCCATTCGCTTTGGCGCAGGGTTGCGCTGGTCGTTCATGGGTACCTTTTTGACCTACACCCTGGCCGGTGGCGATGCCGGAATGCGACATTTCATGAACCAGTTCGGCCCGGCGCTGCAACTGCCGTGGACGTATTTGCCCGCTCCGGAACTGAGCGAAAAACTGATCGACGATGTGGTGGAAGGCACCACTGAACAACTCGGCCAGCACAGCATTGCCGCGCTGGAAAGCTATCGGGATGACTGCCTGCTGGCGGTGATGGAAGCGGTGAACGCAACCAGACTCAAACATGGCATGACCATCAACGACTGATCGAACCGCGAGGTACAGCATGCCCACCCTCACCACCTACACCACGCCCATTCTTGAAGAATGGGTCGATTACAACGGCCACTTGCGCGACGCCTTTTATCTGCTGATTTTCAGCTACGCCACGGATGCCCTGATGGACCGCCTGGGGCTGGACAGCCAGGGCCGCGAAGCCAGCGGTCATTCACTGTTCACCCTGGAGGTGCATCTTAATTACCTGCACGAGGTGAAGCTCGGCGCCCACGTTGAAGTGCGTACCCAGCTCATCGGCCACGACAAAAAACGCCTGCATGTCTATCACAGCCTGCACCTGGCAGGTGATGGGCGAGCCCTCGCGGGCAATGAGCAAATGCTGCTGCACGTGGACTTGGCAGGCCCGCGTTCCGCACCCTTTGGCGAGCACACGCTGGCCGTATTGCAGGCCATCGGGGAGCAACAGCGTGATCTGCCGAGACCCGAGTATGTGAGTCGGGTGATTGCCTTGCCTGTGCCTTAAAACGACCTGTTCTTAGGCATATCAGACATATCACCAAACCGCCCTTGCCCACTGGCTAAAGCCCTACCAGAATCAGACTTCGATCGCGCTTTGTAGAAGGATAAAAAGTCATGATGCACGCGGATTTGATTGATGAGCAGGATCTGGTTGGCCAACTGCGCTCGCTGGGCTTTGAAGTGTCAGGTACGGCGGAGCAGGCCTGCACAACGGCAGTCTGTGGGCTGAACGAAACCAATGCCCGCGCCCTCAAGGGGTTGGTCGAAAAGCTCTACACCGGCAGCGCAACCATTTTGCCTGCAGTGCGCGAGGCCATTGACCGGCAGTTGCTGCCGGGCTTGGCGCAGTTCAAGCAGAGCAAGGTCGGGTAAGGCAAAAGCGCCCTCACCCTAGCCCTCTCCCGAAGGGAGGGGGACTAAAAGCAAAAGCAGTTTTGCGCCTCGATACAGATCAAGCGCCCTCCCCACCCCGGGTGAGGGCGCTTTTGATTGTTAAATCCTCACACTGGCAAACGTCGACTCATTGCGCGCCTGATTCAACGCCGACATCGGCCCGGCCAGCGGCGCCAGCAACAGGGACTGCGGGATCTGCACCAGGGTGGTCTGCTGCGCAGTGTTGGAACCCACCCGCTCATCCCGTGGCGGAATGCCGAAGTATTCGCGGTAGCACTTGGAAAAATGCGGCGTGGACACAAAGCCGCACACCGCCGCCACTTCAATAATCGACATCGGTGTTTGCTTGAGCAACTGCCGCGCCCGCACCAGCCGCAACTTCAGGTAATAGCGCGACGGCGAACAATGCAGGTACTTCTGGAACAAGCGCTCGAGCTGGCGCCGCGACACAGTCACATACACCGCCAGCTCATCAAGGTCAATGGGCTCTTCGAGGTTGGCTTCCATCAACGCGACGATTTCCTGCAGCTTGGGCTGGTTGGTGCCAAGCATGTGCTTGAGCGGCACCCGCTGGTGGTCCTGCTCGTTGCGGATACGTTCATACACAAACATTTCCGAAATCGCCGCCGACAGTTCACGGCCATGATCGCGGCTGATCAGGTGCAGCATCATGTCCAGCGGTGCCGTGCCGCCCGAGCTGGTAAAACGGCTGCGGTCGAGGGTAAACAGCCGCGTGCTCATGGCCACGCGCGGGAAGGCTTCCTGCATCGAGGCCAGGCATTCCCAGTGCACACTGCAATCAAAACCGTCGAGCAAGCCGGCATAGGCCAGGGCCCAGCTGCCGGTGCACACGGCACCCAGGCGACGGGACTGGCGCGCCTGACTCTGCAACCAGGACACATGCTCACGGGTCACGGTGCGCTGAATGCCGATACCACCACACACGATGACCATGTCCAGCGCCGGAGCCTTGTGCATGCTGGCGTCGGGGGTCACCTGCAGACCGTCACTGGCCCAGACCTGACTGCCATCGGCGCTGAGGGTGCTCCAGCGATACAACTCACGGCCCGACAACTGGTTGGCCATGCGCAAAGGTTCTATCGCGGAAGCCAGGGAAATGAGCGTGAAATTGTCCAGCAGCAGAAAGCCGATGGATTGAGGCGTACGGTTCTGGGGTTGGACCCCGGAGTTGAACGACGTCATCGCGGTATCTCCTCACACAAAGCGGGTGATGGCCTCAGGCACAGGCTCTTGTTATTACCCTCGTTTCACGGGGCTTTGAAATGACAACGCAAATGCCATGCCTAAACTTGAATGGCTATTCAACAAAGTCTGAAAACGACGTCGCAATGTGTCTGGCAGGGTGATGGGAAATGACGGTTAAACACGGATACACAGGTGCTGACCGAGGCTGTTGAGCACATCGGTAGCACTTGTGGGAAGGGTGTAGGAGCTGCTCGGTTACAGAATGTCACCGAAAGTACGAGTGCGCCAAAACGGGTCGGTGTGCGCTGAAAAAGCGCCGAGGCTGTAGGAGCAAGCTCGCTCCCAGAGGTGTTTGGGGGCTCAACATTCCACCGCACTGACCGCCAGGCCGCCGCGCGAGGTTTCCTTGTATTTGTCGTGCATGTCGGCACCGGTGTCGCGCATGGTGCGGATCACCCGGTCCAGAGAGATAAAGTGCTGGCCATCGCCACGCAAGGCCATCTGCGCCGCGTTGATCGCCTTGACTGCGGCAATCGCGTTGCGCTCGATGCAGGGTACTTGTACCAACCCGCCCACCGGGTCACAGGTCAGGCCCAGGTTATGCTCCAGACCAATTTCAGCGGCGTTGCACAGTTGCTCCGGGGTGGCGCCGAGGATTTGCGCCAGCCCGGCGGCCGCCATCGCGCAGGCCGAGCCGACTTCGCCCTGGCAGCCCACTTCAGCCCCGGAAATCGACGCATTCTTTTTGCACAAAATGCCGATCGCCGCGGCGCTCAGCAGGTAGTCGACCACATGGGCTTCGCTGACTTCATCGCTGAATTTCATAAAGTAGTGCAACACTGCCGGGATGATCCCTGCCGCACCATTGGTGGGCGCCGTGACCATGCGCCCGCCGGCTGCGTTTTCTTCGTTGACCGCCAGGGCGAACAGGTTGACCCATTCCATCGCGCTCAGGGTCGAGCCGATCACATTGGGCTTGCCCAGTTCCAGCAGGCTGCGGTGCAGGCGCGCAGCACGCCGACGTACATTGAGGCCGCCGGGCAGGATGCCTTCATGTTTCAGGCCTTGCTCCACGCAGTCCTGCATGGCGCGCCAAAGTTTGATCAGACCGCAGCGGATTTCATCTTCGCTGCGCCAGATGCGTTCGTTGGCCATCATCAATGCCGCCACGCTCAGGTGATGTGTGCGGCACAGGTCCAGCAGTTCGACGGCACTATTAAAATCGTAAGGTAGCTCGGTGCGATCCATGTCCAATACGCCACTGGCCGCTTGCGCCGCATCCACTACAAAGCCACCGCCAACCGAGTAATAAGTATCGCCATGCAATATGCCGTGCCCGCTGTGCGCTACCAGGGTCATGGCATTGGGATGAAATGCCAGGTTCTCGTCTATCAGGCGCATATCCTGCGCCCAGTCGAACGGAATCGGTACATGGCCGTCGAGTAACAGGGTGCGGCTTTCGCGCAGCTGCGCGATACGCGAACCAATGCAGGACGGATCAATCGCATCCGGCCACTCCCCCATCAAACCCATGATGACCGCGTTGTCGCTGCCATGACCGATACCGGTGGCCGACAGCGAGCCATAGAGCTGCACTTCGATACGGCTTACCTGTTGCAGTTGATCGCGTTCACGCAAGCCCTGCACAAACAGCGCCGCCGCCCGCATCGGGCCCACGGTGTGGGAACTGGAAGGGCCGATACCGATCTTGAACAGGTCAAACACGCTGATAGCCATGAGCACGAACCTCGGGGGTGAATGCCTTGCATCATGGGGTGTTTGCAGTCGGCAAAAACGTCCAGCTACGACCCGCCTTTGCCTGCCAGCGCCCCCGACGTTTTATAGGGCGCAGAGGTATGAAAAAGACAGTTTTCAAGCCTCATTCGTCCAGATACGACCTCGCAGGTACTAGATACGACCCTGCCTGTACTGGATGCGACGCCCCCTGTAGGCGTTTGATTTTCGCTGTTACATGATCGGTTCTGACTCGATTGCAAGATGCGCTGGCAACACGCCTGCCGGGCATCGCCCGACCGCAACTGATATGTGCGGCTTTTCGATCGAAAACCGCAACCCGGACACACAGGAGTCGCTCCATGACACATTCCTCATCGTTGTTGCTGGCTGCATTGCTGAGTCTGCCCGTCATCGCCCAGGCAGCAGAACCGGCGCAATGCAGTACCGTCAATTTTTCGGATGTCGGCTGGACCGACATCACCGTCACCACCGCCGTTACCAGCGAAGTGCTCAAGGGCCTGGGCTACAAAACCAAAACCACCATGATTTCCGTGCCGGTTACCTACAAGTCGCTGGCCGATGGCAAGAACATGGACGTGTTTCTCGGCAACTGGATGCCGACCATGGAAAACGACATCAAGGCCTACCGCGACGCGGGCACCGTCGAGACAGTGCGCGCCAACCTGGAGAACGCCAAATACACCCTTGCCGTACCCGAAGCCCTCTATGAGAAGGGCCTCAAGGACTTCTCCGACCTGCCCAAATTCAGCAAGGAACTGGACGGCAAGATCTACGGCATCGAGCCGGGCAACGACGGCAACCGCATGATCCAGACCATGATCGACAAAAACGCCTTCGGCCTGAAGGACGCCGGCTTCAAGGTGGTGGAATCCAGCGAAGCGGGGATGCTGTCGCAGGTTGACCGCGCCCAGCGTCGTGGCACCGAGGTGGTGTTCCTGGGCTGGGAACCCCACCCGATGAACACTCGCTTCAAAATGAAATACCTCACCGGTGGCGATGAGTTCTTCGGCCCCAACTATGGTCAGGCGACCATCTACACCAACACCCGCAAGGGCTACACCGAAGAATGCAGCAACGTGGGTCAGTTACTGAAGAATCTGGTGTTTACCCTGGACATGGAAAGCACCCTGATGGGCAAGGTGCTGGACGACAAGATCAAACCCGACGCGGCCGCCAAAGCCTGGCTCAAACAAAACCCGCAAGTGCTTGAAAGCTGGCTCGCGGGTGTTACCACGGTGGATGGCAAGCCCGGGCTTGAGGCCGTTAAAGCCAGCCTTGCGAAGTAATCGCGGGCGTCGGGCGGCAACTGCGCCCGGCTCCGTTTCAATTCCCCTGCATGCGGACGTTCACTACCATGCTGATTGATCAAAAAATCCCTCTGGGCGATTACATTGCAAACTTCGTCGACTGGCTGACCCAGCACGGCGCCAGCACCTTCGATGCCATCGCCAGCACGCTGGAAGCCATGATCCACGCCGTGACCTTTGCCCTGACCTGGTTCAACCCCTTTGTGTTTATCGGGCTGATTGCACTGCTTGCCCACTTTATCCAGCGCAAGTGGGGGCTCACGGTTTTTGTGGCGCTGTCGTTTCTGCTGATCCTTAACCTGGGGTATTGGCAAGAAACCATGGAAACCCTGGCCCAGGTGCTGTTCGCTACATTTGTATGCGTGATCATCGGCGTGCCGCTAGGAATTCTCGCGGCGCACAAACCCATGTTCTACACCTTTATGCGTCCTGTTCTCGACCTGATGCAGACCGTTCCTACCTTCGTTTACCTGATCCCGACCCTGACCCTGTTCGGGCTGGGCGTGGTGCCGGGGCTGATTTCCACAGTGGTATTTGCCATTGCCGCGCCGATCCGCCTGACTTACCTGGGCATCCGCGATGTCCCCCATGAGTTGCTTGATGCGGGTAAGGCCTTTGGCTGCTCCCGTCGCCAGTTGCTCACCCGTATCGAGCTTCCCCACGCCATGCCGAGCATCGCCGCCGGGATTACCCAATGCATCATGCTGTCATTGTCGATGGTGGTGATCGCCGCCCTGGTGGGTGCCGATGGTCTGGGCAAACCGGTGGTCAATGCCCTCAACACTGCCGATATCGCCTTGGGCTTTGAAGCCGGGCTGGCGATCGTGCTGCTGGCCATCATGCTCGACCGTATCTGCAAGCAGCCGGACGCCAAAGCAGGAGCCGACGCATGAGTATTATCCGTTTCGATAATGTTGACGTGATCTTCGCCAAAGACCCCCGGGCAGCACTCGGCCTTCTGGACCAGGGCTTGTCGCGGGATCAGATCCTGAAAAAAACCGGGCAGATTGTTGGCGTGGAAAAGGCCAGCCTGGACATCGAAAAAGGTGAAATCTGCGTACTGATGGGTTTGTCAGGCTCGGGGAAATCCAGCTTGCTGCGCTGCATCAACGGGCTCAATACGGTCAGTCGCGGCCAGTTGTATGTAGAGCACGAAGGCAAGCAGATAGACATTGCCTCGTGCACCCCTGCCGAACTGAAGATGATGCGCACCAAGCGCATCGCCATGGTGTTTCAGAAATTCGCCCTGATGCCCTGGCTGACGGTGCGCGAAAACATCAGCTTCGGGCTGGAGATGCAGGGCCGTCCCGAAAAGGAACGCCGCACCCTGGTGGATGAAAAACTTGAGCTGGTGGGTCTGACCCAATGGCGCAATAAAAAGCCCGATGAGTTGAGCGGCGGCATGCAGCAGCGGGTTGGCCTGGCGCGGGCACTGGCGATGGACGCCGATATCCTGCTGATGGACGAACCCTTTTCGGCACTTGACCCGTTGATCCGCCAGGGCTTGCAGGATGAGTTGCTGGAACTGCAACACAAGCTGAACAAGACCATTGTGTTTGTCAGCCATGATCTGGACGAAGCACTCAAGCTGGGCAGCCGCATTGCGATCATGAAAGACGGCAAGATCGTGCAGTACAGCAAGCCTGAAGAAATCGTGCTCAACCCCGCCGATGACTATGTACGCACCTTTGTTGCCCATACCAACCCGCTCAACGTGCTGTGCGGGCGCAGTCTGATGCGCACACTGGACAACTGCAAACGCATCAATGGCTCGGTGTGCATCGACCCGGGGGATGACTCGTGGATTGATCTGGCGGAGGGCAACACCATAAAAGGCGTGCGCCAGGGTGCTGCTGTGGTGGACCTGCAACACTGGAAAAGCGGTCAGGCAGTAGAAGGCCTGGGGCGTGGGCCAACCCTGGTGGACAGTGGCATCGGCATGCGCGATGCACTACAGATCCGTTACCAGACCGGCAACAAACTGGTGCTGCACGACGATCACAAAGTGGTAGGGATACTGGGGGATACAGAGCTGTATCACGCGCTGCTGGGCAAGAATCTGGGGTAGGCATTACCCTCACCCCAACCCTCTCCCGGAGGGAGAGGGTGAGGGGCTTTTGCAGTTCTTAGCTATATACGCGGCCAAGGAGTTGGCGATGGCTTTCAAACTGATCGAGCACGTCACGGCTGATCTGCTCCTGGGTGAAGCCCATCAAGTCGTACTCCTGGTTACCGTTGTGCAAGTACACCTCAGCGCGGTAATAACGGCTGCGCACTTCGTCTTCACCCGACTCGCTCGGTGCGGCCAGGTAGCCATCCAGGCTGACTTCGTAGACAAACGGGTTACCTTCTTCCATTTCAACCCGCACGCCCATGCAACGCTTGGCGCTGCCCAGCAGGGTCTGCACATCAAGCCCCTGACTACGCAATTGTACCGCCGCATCTTCCAGTGCCGGGGTCACGTGTTTGTCCATAAAACGCTGCACCACGGCTTGAGTCGGTTGCAGGTCCTGTGCAGTCAGCCGCTCGCTGAAACCACGACGGCCACGGGCAGCCAGCTCGGCTTGTTCCTGTTCAACCAGAGTGTCCTGGCGCATCGCCTTGTGCAGGCCAAACATAAACAGGATCAATACCACCGAAAACGGCAAACCGGCCAGTACCACCATGGTTTGCATCGCCGCAAAGTTACCGGCAAACAGCAGGCCGATAGTCACCAGCGTGATTACCGCCGACCAGAAGATCCGCAGCCAGTGCGGCGCATCTTCGTCCACATCACCGCCTTTGCACGACAGGTTGGCCATCATCACCGCGCCGGAGTCGGCCGGGGTCAGGAACAGCACAAAGCCGACAAAGATCGAGACACCGATAACAATTTTCGACGCAGGGTAATGCTCAAGCAGTTGATAAATCGCCATCGACGGCTGCTCAAGCGCCGTTTTACCCAGCTCCACGGCACCGTGGTTAACCACCAGGTCCAGCGCCGAGTTACCGAAGATCGACAACCAGGCCAAGGTGAAGCCCAGCGGAATCAACAGCACGCCCGCCACCAGTTCACGCACCGTGCGACCACGGGAAATACGCGCGATAAACATCCCGACAAATGGGGCCCAGGAAATCCACCAGGCCCAGTAGAACAGAGTCCACAGGCCCAGCCAGCCTTCGGTTTTCCTGCTGTCGCCTTCGTACACGTACAGGTCGAAGGTTTTCATCACGATACCGTTGAGGTAGTCGCCGGTGTTTTGCACAAAACCGTTGAGCAGGTGCAGGGTCGGACCGAACAGCAGCACGAAAATCAGCAGGCCACTGAACAGGATAATGTTCAGGTTGGACAGTCGGCGGATGCCGTTCTCAACGCCCGAGACTGCAGCAATGGTCGCCACGGTGCTCATCACGATGATCACGATCAACAGGTTGGTGTTGCTGTGTTCCATGCCGAACAGGTTCTCAAGCCCCGACGACACCTGCATCGAACCAATGCCCAGGTTGGTCACCAGGCCCAGCAGTGTCACGAACATACCGAAGCCATCCACCGCATGGCCCGCAGCACCTTTGACCCAGCGCTCGCCCATCAACGGATACAGCGCCGAACGCAACGCCAGCGGCTGGTTGTGACGGTAGGCAAAATAGGCCACGGCCAGACCGACCAGCGCGTAAATCGCCCAGCCATGCAGGCCCCAGTGCAGGAAAGTCAGTTGCAACGCCTGGCGCGCTGCTTCATGGCTGCCCGACACGCCTTCAGGCGGGTTGAAGTAGTGATCCAGCGGTTCGGATGCGCCGAAGTACAGCAGCGAAATACCGATACCGGACGAGAACAGCATCCCGGCCCAGGCGCCATAGCTGAAATCCGGGGTGTCCTGTTTCGTTCCCAGTTTCAATTTTCCGTAGGACGAAAACGCCAACCCGACCACAAAGATCAGATAAGCAGCGATGACTACCATGTAGTACCAGCCGAAGCTGCGCGACAGCCATTCCTGGGCCACACCCAGGATACGGCCCGCTTCTTCGGGGGCAATGATCAGGATGGCAGTCAGCAAAAGTATCAAGGCAGTGGAGGTGTAAAACACCCAACCGTTGACCGTCACCTTTTGCGGTGGGGTCTTTATAAGAGAGGCAGAACTCATTGCACGGATGCTCCAGGGAGTGCGAGACAAGGACTTAAGGCAACGCACCACACGACCATTCGCCTAGATAGCGACCAACGGTCGAGTGATATAAAGACACCGCTAAAAAACCGGACCCGCCCAGACCGCGTTCAAAACCTGTGTGCGTCCCCTTGAAATCAAGGGCTGCCCCGCTTGGTCTGATGCGTTGTGCCTGTTTGGATCTCCCGTCAGCGCCTGCGAAAGCCTGCTTCTGCTTGGGTTCCATGGGAATTTACCGTGTCGATTTGCGCCATTCATGCGTAGGAAAACGACATAAATCGCGACGATTTGTCGCAGAGCTTATTCTTTGTTGATTGAACGTTCAATCAAAACAAAATAGACTGGCTGCCGTTCAGTGATGTTTTTGCACTGACCGCCGGCCCAAGGAGATTTGCGAAATGCCCAAGGTCGGTATGCAACCCATACGCCGCCAGCAGTTGATCGAAGCCACATTGACGGCTGTCGATCAGGTCGGGATGGCAGATGCCAGCATTGCGCTGATTGCCCGTCTGGCCGGTGTGTCCAACGGCATCATCAGTCACTACTTCAAAGACAAGAACGGTCTGATTGCCGCCACCATGCGGTACTTGATGAACGTCTTGATCGACAACGTCACCGAGCGCCGCCAGGCGTTGGGCGACGACAGCCCGCGGGCTCATTTACAGGTCATCGTCGAGGGCAACTTCGACGCCAGCCAGGTCAATGGCCCGGCAATGAAAACCTGGCTGGCCTTTTGGGCGGCCAGCATGCACCAACCGTCGTTGCACAGATTGCAGCGGATCAACGACCACCGCTTGTACTCCAATCTGTGCTGCCAGTTCCGCCGGGTGTTGCCCCAGGCCCAGGCCCGCAATGCAGCACGAGGCCTGGCAGCGCTCATCGATGGTCTATGGTTGCGGGGTGCCCTTTCCGGTGACGGCTTCGACACCGACCAGGCACAACGCATCTGCTACGAATATATGGATCTACAACTGGCGAAACAGGTGAGTTAGGCCCAATTAACGCTTAACCCCTGAACTGTCGTGAATCTGCGGTGCCACAGCTAGAGGGCACCCGACTCACGATTAACGCCCACCACTTGTCTGCACTTGCGAGGATTTTATGGCCCGTTTCGAACTGCAAAAACTCTACATCGACGGCGGCTACACCGACGCCGGTAGCGACGCTACTTTCGATGCCATCAACCCGGCTAACGGCGAAGTCCTCGCGCAAGTGCAACGCGCTACCAAAGAAGACGTCGAGCGCGCTGTAGTCAGCGCCGAAAAAGGCCAGAAAATCTGGGCCGCCATGACGTCCATGGAGCGTTCGCGAATCCTGCGGCGCGCCGTGGAAATCCTGCGCGAGCGCAACGATGAACTGGCCGCCCTGGAAACCCTGGACACCGGCAAGTCGTACTCCGAAACCCGTTATGTCGACATCGTCACCGGCGCCGACGTACTGGAGTACTACGCTGGCCTGGCGCCCGCCATCGAAGGCGAGCAAATCCCGCTGCGCGACACTTCGTTCGTGTACACCCGTCGCGAGCCGTTGGGCGTTGTGGCCGGTATCGGCGCGTGGAACTACCCGATCCAGATCGCCCTGTGGAAATCCGCACCGGCCCTGGCTGCCGGCAACGCAATGATCTTCAAGCCAAGTGAAGTCACTTCCCTGACTACCCTGAAGCTCGCCGAAGTCTTCACCGCAGCGGGCCTGCCGGACGGCGTATTCAACGTTCTAACTGGCAGCGGCCGTGAAGTGGGCACCTGGCTGACCGAGCACCCGCGCATCGCGAAAATCTCGTTCACCGGCGGCACCGATACCGGCAAGAAAGTCACCGCCAGTGCTACCCAGTCGTCGCTCAAAGACGTGACCATGGAACTGGGCGGCAAATCACCGCTGATCATTTTCGACGACGCCGACCTGGATCGCGCCGCGGATACCGCGATGATGGCTAACTTCTACAGCTCGGGCCAGGTGTGCACCAACGGCACCCGCGTATTTATCCCGACGGCCATGAAAGCGGCGTTTGAAGCCAAGATTCTGGAGCGCGTAGCGCGCATCCGTATCGGCAACCCGCAAGACGAAAACACCAACTTCGGCCCGCTGGTCAGCTTTGCTCACATGGAAAGCGTGCTGGGCTACATTGCCAAGGGCAAAGAAGAAGGCGCCCGCCTGCTGTGCGGCGGTGAACGCCTGACCGAAGGTGATCTGGCCAAGGGCGCATTCGTGGCACCGACCGTGTTCACCGACTGCACCGATGACATGACCATCGTCAAAGAAGAAATCTTCGGCCCGGTCATGAGCATCCTCACTTACGACAGCGAAGAAGAAGTGATCCGCCGCGCCAACGACACCGAGTTCGGCCTGGCTGCTGGCGTCGTGACCAAGGACCTGAACCGCGCTCACCGCGTGATTCATCAGCTGGAAGCGGGCATTTGCTGGATCAACGCCTGGGGTGAGTCCGACGCAAAAATGCCGGTGGGCGGCTACAAGCAATCGGGCATTGGCCGTGAAAACGGTATCAGCTCGCTGGCTCAGTACACCCAGATCAAATCGGTACAGGTAGAGCTGGGCGACTACGTTTCGGTGTTCTAAACCGACAGGCCCGCATAAACCCTGTGGGAGCGGGCTTGCTCGCGATACAGGCGACGCGGTGCATCAGTTGCACCGCGCTGATGCAATCGCGAGCAGGCTCGCTCCCACAAGCTCTGCCACAACTTCAAAGAGGGTGCATTTATGTCCCAAGAATTCGATTACATCATCATTGGTGCCGGCTCTGCCGGTAACACCCTGGCGACCCGTCTGACTGAAGACCAAGGCGTCACCGTGCTGCTGCTTGAAGCAGGCGGCCCGGACTACCGTTTCGACTTCCGCACGCAGATGCCTGCGGCGCTGGCATTCCCGCTGCAAGGGCGTCGCTACAACTGGGCCTTCGAGACCGATCCAGAGCCACACATGGATAACCGTCGCATGGAATGTGGCCGCGGCAAGGGCCTGGGCGGTTCGTCCCTGATCAACGGCATGTGCTACATCCGCGGTAACGCGATGGACTACGACGGCTGGGCGAAATACCCGGGCCTCGAAGACTGGTCGTACCTGGACTGCCTGCCGTACTTCCGCAAAGCCGAAACCCGCGATATCGGCCCCAACGACTACCACGGTGGCGATGGTCCGGTCAGCGTGACCACGCCCAAAGCCGGGAACAACGTGTTGTTCCACGCCATGGTTGAAGCCGGTGTACAGGCCGGTTACCCGCGCACCGAAGACCTGAACGGCTATCAGCAGGAAGGTTTCGGCCCGATGGACCGTACCGTGACGCCGAACGGCCGTCGCGCCAGTACCGCCCGCGGCTACCTGGACACGGCCAAGCAGCGTTCGACCCTGAAAATCGTCACCCACGCCCTGACCGACAAGATCCTGTTTGAAGGTAAACGCGCCGTTGGCGTTTCCTATATGGTCGGCGACAGCGACACCCGCATCCAGGCCAAGGCCCGCAAGGAAGTGCTGCTGTGCAGCGGCGCAATCGGCTCGCCAACCGTGCTGCAACGCTCCGGCGTCGGCCCGGCCGAACTGCTCAACAGCCTCGATATCCCGGTGGTGCACGACCTCCCGGGCGTTGGCCAGAACCTGCAGGATCACCTTGAGTTGTACCTGCAATACGCCTGCACCCAGCCGGTGTCGCTGTACCCGTCGCTGCTTTGGTACAACCAGCCGGCCATTGGTGCCGAGTGGCTGTTCCTGGGCAAAGGCATCGGTGCCAGCAACCAGTTTGAAGCCGGTGGTTTTATCCGCACCCGCGAAGAATTCGAATGGCCGAACATCCAGTACCACTTCCTGCCGGTAGCGATTAACTACAACGGCAGCAACGGGGTGAAAGAACACGGTTTCCAGGCGCACATGGGCTCCATGCGTTCGCCGAGCCGTGGCCGGATCAATGTGAAGTCCAAGGACCCGCGCGAGTATCCGAGCATCCTGTTCAACTACATGGCCAGCGAGCAGGACTGGCAGGAATTCCGCGACGGCATCCGCCTGACCCGTGAAATCATGCAGCAGCCAGCACTGGATGCATTCCGTGGCCGTGAAATCAGCCCGGGCATCGACAAGCAGACCGACGAAGAGCTGGATACCTTTATCCGCGAACACGCCGAGACCGCGTTCCACCCGTCCTGCTCGTGCAAAATGGGCACCGACGAAATGGCTGTAGTCGACGGCGAAGGCCGTGTGCATGGCATGCAGGGCCTGCGTGTGGTCGATGCCTCGATCATGCCGCTGATCACCACCGGCAACCTCAACGCACCGACGATCATGATCGCCGAGAAAATTGCCGACAAGATCCGTGGCCGCCAGCCGGAGCCGCGCAGCACTGCCGACTACTACGTCGCAGGCGACGCGCCGGTACGCGGCAAGCCGCTGCGTGAAGTGAGCCGTACCGCGCAGTAAGCACTATCCGTAGCAGTTGACGAGCGGAGCGAGGCTACGTCCGGCGGCACAGCCGTCGTAAATTCAGGCTACGCGGTTCTTCTGATGAATCGCGTCATCTGGTTTCACGGTCGCTTCGCAACCGGACGCAGCCTCCTTCCTTCGGCAGCTGCTACGAATTTTGTGTAACTCTTGAGTTTCATCTTGCCCCGCTTGCCCCCGCTTCAGCGCAGGCCTAATCTAGTGCCTCGCTTCGCGCCACACCCCCCCGCCCCACCCGACATGCCAGCCTTGCCTGGCCAAGAGGTTTTCTATGTTTGATGTTGTCTCTTCGAGCAAATGGCCGACCGGCTTCCTGATTAATCCAAACGCAGAACCTCTCGATCCAAAATGGCTCACCGAATTCAGCAAGATCCCCGCAGCCGCAGTCAGTGACTGTCTGGGCCGCAACGTGGGTGGCCTGGGCCTCAAGCCGTTCCACGGTACCCGCCCGATGCTGGGCAGCGCGCTGACCGTCCGTGTACGCCCGGGCGACAACCTGATGATCCTCAAAGCCATGCAAATGGCCCGCCCCGGCGATGTGCTGGTGATCGACGGCAGTGCCGACCTGACCCGTGCCGTGTTCGGCGGCATCATGCGTGCCATGGCCCTCAAGGCCGGGATTGTCGGCGTGGTGATCAACGGCGCCCTGCGCGACCTCGACGAGTGGCAGACCGGTGAACTGCCCGCCTATGCCATCGGCGGCGTACATCGCGGCCCGAGCACTGACGGCGGCGGCGAAATCAACGTCCCCATCTCGTGTGCCGGTATGCTGGTAATGCCAGGCGACCTGATGATCGGCGACGGTGACGGCGTGGTTGCGGCTTCGCGCAGTGAACTGCCGGAATTGCTGATCCGTTGCCACGATCTGCTGGCCCGTGAACAGGCAACGCTCAAGGCAATCAAAGAAGGCACCCTGGACCCGGACCGTTTTGACGCCATCCTGCGCGCCAAGGGTTGCCCGGTTTAACACGCTACGCGCGCCCCTGTGGGAGCGGGCTTGCTCGCGATGGCATCACCGCGGTCCAGCGGGTTAACCGCACTGCCTGCATCGTGAGCAAGCCCGCTCCCACAGACCCACCAAGTCCAAGGAGGTCTGTGCATGTTCGATTTCTACCCTCAGCTCAAGCAGCGCTTTGCCGCACTGCGCACCCGAGCCGAGTTCTTTTCGTTACGCTATGTACGCGAGTCCGGGCAATACCTGTCGGTACGCAAGAACGTCGCAGAGCCTCCCTCATTCAGTCACGACCAAGGCGCCATGCTCACCGTGCGGTTGCGCGGTATCGAAGCCTACGCCGCCACCAACGACCTGTCCCAGGCCGGCCTGCAGGCGGCCCTCGACCGCGCCGAAGCCCAGGCCCAGCTGATCGCCGGGCATGCGCTGCTCAACCTGAGCCAGGAACCGGTGTGCCATGAGCGCGCCGACTTTTTCTCACCCGATCTTGACCAGGCTTTCCCCTCACTCAGCGAGTGCTTTGCCCTGCTGGGCGCCGAATCAGCCGCCGTACCCAAAGACGAGCGGCTGGTGAGCTGGGTGGTTTCGCTGGGCCTCAATCACGTCGAGCAAATCTACCTGAACAGCGCTGGCGCCGAGTTGCGCCGGGCGCAGCGCTTCGTTTACCCGGGCATGGGCGTCACCGCCTATGACGGCAACGATAGCCAGAGCCGCAGCCTGGGCCGCGAAAACTTCGGCCAGCAAGGTGGCGCCGATGTGATCAGCCGCTGCGGGCTGATCGGTGCCGCACCCCAGGTCGCCGATCAGGCCCTGCAATTGCTGCTGGCACCCAATGCTCCGGTCGGCAAACGCGTTCTGCTGCTGATGCCCGACCAGATGATCCTGCAAATCCATGAGTCCATCGGACACCCGCTGGAACTGGACCGCATTCTCGGTGACGAGCGCAATTACGCCGGTACCAGCTTCGTCAAGGCCAGCGACTTCGGCAGCCTGCAATATGGCTCAAAGCTGCTGAACGTGACCTTCGACCCAACCATCCCCGAGGAGCTCGCCAGCTACCGCTTCGACGACGACGGCACCCCGGCCTACAAGGAGTTCCTGATCCGCGAAGGCTTGCTGCTACGCCCGCTGGGTGGCGCACTGTCACAGTTCCGCTCGGGCCTCGAAGGCGTGGCCAACAGCCGCGCCTGCGGCTGGAACCGGCCACCGATTGACCGTATGGCCAACCTCAATATCGAGCCAGGCGATCAGTCGCTTGAGCAAATGATCGGCGGTATCGAAAGCGGCATTCTGATGGCCACCAACCGGTCCTGGTCGATCGACGACGCGCGCAACAAGTTCCAGTTCGGTTGCGAGTGGGGCCAGTTGATCGAGGACGGTGAACTCAAGGGCGTGGTCAAGAACCCCAACTACCGGGGCATTTCCGATCAGTTCTGGCGCAACCTCAGCGCCGTGGGCGACGCCAGCACCTTCAAGGTGCTGGGCACCCCGAACTGCGGCAAGGGCGAACCCAACCAGGTGATCCGCGTGGGCCATGCGTCCCCCGCCTGCGTGTTCAGTCAAATCGATGTGTTTGGAGGTGATGCCTGATGAGTACCCCATTGAGTCAGGCCGAGCAGTTCAAGGGGTTGGTCGAGTGGTTGGGCAAAGCGATCCTTGCGCCTGAGCAGTTCACCCTGGGCTATAACGGCGAAGCATCGGAATTTATCCGTTTCAACAAGGGCAAGGTGCGTCAGGCCGGGCAGGTGCAACAGGCCAGCCTGAGCCTGAAGCTGATCCACGACGGCCGCCACGCCGATGTGAACCTCACCCTGGCTGGCGAGCCTAATGTCGACAAACAGCGCCTGGCCGATGCCCTGCGGCAACTGCGCGACACCTTGCCATTGTTGCCCGCCGATCCGTATTTACTGCTCAACCCGCAGCCGTGGAACAGCCATAACGTGCAGAACCAGCCCCTGCCGGACACGGCCCGGGTTCTGGAAGAAATCCGCAGTGCATCCAAAGGCGTAGATCTGGTCGGATTTTATGCCAGCGGCCCGATCAGCTACGGCTATGCCAGCTCCGAGGGCGCGTTTGGCTGGCATCAGGCCAATAGCTTCAATTTCGACTGGAGTTTGTTCCACAGCAACGGTCAGGCGGTCAAGGCCAGCTACGCCGGCGCCGACTGGGACAGCGAACGTTTCGCCCGGCGCATGCAACTGGCCCGCGAGCAACTGAGTTTCCTCGATCGCCCGCTGCATGCCCTGGCGCCCGGTGAGTACCGAGCCTACCTGGCGCCGGCGGCGCTGGAAGAAGTGATGAGCATGCTGTGCTGGGGCGGTTTTTCGGCCCAGGCACTGGCCAGCAAATCCAGCCCGCTGCAAAAGCTCTACGCGGGCGATGCGCAACTGAGCCCGCTGGTGTCGTTTGACGAGCAGGTCAGCCAGTCCCTGAGCCCGGCGTTTTCCGGCGAGGGGTATCCGCGTCAGGACTTGTCGCTGGTCAAACACGGCAAAGCCGAGCAGCAACTGGTGAGTTCTCGCAGTGCCGCCGAGTATGGCCTTGAGGTCAACGGCGCACCGGAGGGCGAAGCCCCGAGCGCACTGGCGATGGCGGCAGGGAGCCTGGTGCAGGCCGACATCCTCAAGCAGTTGGGCACCGGGTTGTATATCAGCAACCTGTGGTACCTGAACTACTCGGACCAACCGGCCGCCCGCCTGACCGGCATGACCCGCTTTGCCACTTTCTGGGTGGAAAACGGCGAGATAAAGGCCCCGGTCAACACCATGCGCTTTGATGACAGCGTCTATAGTCTGCTGGGTTCACAACTGGAAGCGCTGACAGCCGAGCGTGAGTTGTTGCTCTCGGCCAGCACCTACGACCAACGCCAGACGGCGTCAAATCTGCTGCCGGGGGCATTGGTCAAAAAGCTCACGCTGACGCTGTAACACCTGTGGGAGCGGGCTTGCTCGCGATTGCGTCGCCGCGGTTTACCTGAAAAAACCCGGGCCTCTGCATCGCTGTCTCTTATACACATCT